>JBATOB010000033.1:0-10530 GCA_049290655.1 Chromatiaceae bacterium
GCAGGCAGCCGGGAGAGCCCCTGGCGCTGGAGCAGGCGAGGCA
Source organism: Chromatiaceae bacterium (assembly GCA_049290655.1). Lineage (GTDB taxonomy): Bacteria > Pseudomonadota > Gammaproteobacteria > Chromatiales > Chromatiaceae > M0108. The sequence continues at coordinate 44 of JBATOB010000033.1, forward strand.
GCACGGAGCGGGTGGCCCCCTCAGGGAGGCACTCGCGGGTGGATCGCCAGCAGGTCGTCCAGGGGCCACCACTGCGTCTGGCGCAGGGCGATGATCACCGCTTCCTGGGCCGGGCGGAGCGTCGTTGGCCGGCGCTAGGCGGTCTGCGAGCGGTCTGCCACGCGCGCCCCCCTTCCCGCGCCGGCTGGGGTCTTCGCACACCTCCCTCGCAACGGCCAGCGCCGTCACCGACAGCGGCGAGGACGGGAGGGAGGCCCGCCGGGCGAGCGTCGGGGTGGCGTTCTGGTGCCGGCGGACGTTCATCGCGCTTGGCTCCGGAATGCTGCAACGAGCGTGCGCAGCACCGCGCGACTCATGAAGAGTGCATGACGTTTCGCATCTATGCCATCGTCCGGGACCCGACAACTACCAAAAAGAGGTCTTGCCATGGACGCAGTACCTCTTGATGTCAAAAAAGAAAACTATCAAATCCTGGTCTCCCCGCTCGACGGTCTCCTGATCGGCGAGGATAGGGCGCTTGTCCGCGTTGGCGACGCCGATGGGCATGGTGGGGTCAAGGTCTCCGTGCGGACCTACCCCTCTTATGGGAGACTGACGCAAAGATCAAGAACAAGGACGCGACCCTCCCGCCCATGCAACTCGAACAACTCCAGACCAACGCCGCCATCCGCGGCATCCTCCCCGATGCCCTGGTGACGGTGGTCAGCGTCCAGTGGTTCGGCTCCGAGGCTCTGGAGCTGACCTACAAGACCCCGTCCGGCAAGGTCGCCAACGAGTTGCTCTACCGCCACGACGAGCCCCGCCTGGAGCTGCTGGAGCAAGGCCGGCCCTGGAGTTTCGACGGCGACGGCACCCTCTTCCGCCTGGTTTCCGAGGCCCACCGCATCCGCCTCGCCCATCTCTTCGACCCGGTGCTGGCGGTGCACACTTCCGTGGTCGATCCGCTGCCCCACCAGATCACCGCCGTTTACGAGGCCATGCTGCCGCGCCAGCCCTTGCGCTACTTGCTGGCCGATGACCCCGGTGCCGGCAAGACCATCATGGCCGGCCTACTCATCAAGGAGCTGATCGCCCGGGGCGACCTGCAACGCTGCCTCATCGTCTGCCCCGGCAGTCTGGCCGAACAGTGGCAGGACGAGCTGTTTCGCCGCTTTCATCTGCCCTTCGAGATCCTCACCAACGACAAGCTCGAAGCGGCGCGCACCGGCAACTGGTTTCTCGAAACCAACCTGGTCATTGCCCGCCTCGACAAGCTGTCGCGCAACGAGGAGGTACAGCAAAAACTCCAGGCCCAGGACTGCCGCTGGGACCTGGTGGTCTGCGACGAGGCCCACAAGATGTCCGCCACGGTGTTCGGCAACGAGGTGAAATACACCAAGCGCTACCGGCTGGGACAACTGCTCTCGACCCTGACCCGGCATTTCCTCCTGATGTCGGCCACGCCGCACAACGGCAAGGAGGCGGACTTCCAGCTCTTCATGGCGCTGCTGGATGGCGACCGCTTCGAGGGGCGCTTTCGCGATGGCGTCCATACCGCCGACGTATCCGATCTGATGCGCCGCATGGTCAAGGAGCGCCTGCTCAAGTTCGACGGCACGCCCCTCTTCCCCGAGCGCATCGCCTACACGGTGCCCTACAAGCTCTCGGACGCCGAGGCCGCGCTCTACCAGTGGGTCACCGAGTATGTGCGCGAGGAGTTCAATCGCGCCGAGGCCCTGGAGAACGACAAGCGCGCCGGCACCGTCGGTTTTGCTCTGACCATCCTGCAACGGCGTCTCGCCTCCTCGCCGGAGGCCATCTACCAGTCCCTGCGCCGTCGCCGCGAGCGGCTGGAGAGCCGGCTGCGCGAGTTGCAATTACTCCAGCGCGGTACCGGCGGCACGGCCATCTCCCCCACCCTGGCTGGGCTCGACGCCGAAGACATCGCCGACCTGGAAGAGGCGCCGGATAACGAGGTCGAGGCTGCCGAGGAGGCGATCCTTGATCAGGCCACCGCCGCGCGTAGCATTACCGAGCTGCGCAACGAGATCGACACCCTGCAACGGCTCGAAGCCCAGGCCCTGGCGGTACGCCGCAGCGGTACCGACACCAAGTGGCGCGAACTGGCGAGCCTGCTCGACGAGGTCTTCACCCCGGCCGCCCTGGACCACCGCGTCGCGGAACCCCAGATTCCTTATGGTGCGGGGGTGATCCCGCCGCCCAAGCCCTCCCCGCACCAGAAGCTGGTCATCTTCACCGAGCATCGCGACACCCTCAATTATCTGGAGGGCCGCATCACCCGGTTTCTGGGCCGGGGCGACGCCGTGGTCGTCATCCACGGCGGCATCGGCCGCGAGGAGCGCCTCCAGGTTCAGGAGTCCTTCAAGCACGACCCGCAAGTCCAGGTGCTGCTGGCCACCGACGCCGCGGGCGAGGGCATCAACCTCCAGCGCGCCCACCTCATGGTCAACTACGACCTGCCCTGGAACCCCAACCGGCTGGAACAGCGCTTCGGCCGCATCCACCGCATCGGCCAGAATGAGGTCTGCCACCTCTGGAACCTGGTGGCGGAGGAGACCCGCGAGGGCGACGTTTACCGCAAGTTGCTGGAAAAGCTGGAACAGGCGCGCCAGGCCCTGGGCGGCCAGGTCTTCGACGTACTCGGCAAGCTCCAGTTCGAGGGACAGTCCCTGCGCGAGCTCCTGATCGAGGCCATCCGCTATGGCGAGCGGGACGAGGTCAAGGCCTTCCTCGATACCGTCCTCGACATCAGCCTCGACCGGGGCCACCTGCAAGACCTGATCGAAGAACGGGTGCTGGCCCACGACGCCATGGATGCCAGTCGCGTCCAACGCATCCGCGAGGACATGGAGCGGGCCGACGCCCGTCGCCTGCAACCCCACTACATCGAGTCCTTCTTCTTCGAGGCCTTCAAGCGGCTCGGCGGCACCGTCAAGCAACGCGAGACCCGCCGCTACGAGATCAGCCATGTACCGGCGCCGGTGCGCAACCGCGACCGGCTCATCGGGGTCGGCGAGCCGGTGCTGCCACGCTACGAACGCATCGCCTTCGACAAGAGCCTGGTAGCGCCCCAGGGCCAGCCCCTCGCCGCCTTCGTCTGCCCCGGTCACCCCCTGCTCGACGCCGTCATCGATCTCACCCTGGAGCGCAATCGCGACCTGCTGAAACGCGGCACCATCCTGGTGGACGAGCGCGATCCGGGCACTCAGTCCCGGGTGCTCTTCTATCTGGAGCACGCCATCCAGGACGCCGGACTCACCCGCGCCGGCGAGCGCCGGGTTGTCTCCAAGCGGATGCTCTATGTGGAGCAGAACGCCGCGGGCGCCACCCGTCACGTCCAATACGCGCCCTATCTCGACTACCGTCCTCTGGCGCCCGGCGAGCCCGGCATCGAGGCCCTCCTCGACCGGCCCGAGTGCCAGTGGCTCGACCGCGAGCTGGAGCGACGGGCGCAGGGCTACGCCATCGCCCAGGTCGTGCCGGAACACCTGGCCGAGGTGCGCGGCGCCAAGCTCGATCTCATCGCCAAGACCGAGGCGGCGGTCAAGGATCGCCTCACCAAGGAGATCAGTTACTGGGACCATCGCGCGGAAGAACTCAAGCTGCAAGAGCAGGCCGGCAGGCCCAACGCCCGGCTCAACTCCGGCGAGGCGCGCAAGCGGGCCGACCTCTTGCAAGGGCGGCTGCAAAAACGCCTCGAAGACCTGCGGCTCGAGGCCCAACTCTCGCCCCTGCCGCCGGTGGTGCTGGGTGGCTTGCTGGTGGTGCCACTGGGACTGATCCAGGCCATGAGCGGGCAGGTCGTGGCCGGGACGCCACACCCAGCGGACACCCAGGCCAGCGCCGCCCGTGCCCGCGCCATCGTCATGGCCATCGAGCACGACCTGGGCTTCGACCCCACCGACCGGGAATTCGAGAAGCTCGGCTACGACATCGAGAGCCGCGTCCCCGGCACCGGCAAGCTGCGCTTCGTCGAGGTCAAGGGTCGCGTCTCCGGCGCCCCGACCATCACCGTCACCCGCAACGAGATCCTCTACTCCCTCAACAAGCCGGACGACTTCATCCTCGCCATCGTCGAATTCCTGGACGATGATAGGCACCAGGTCCACTACCTGCGCCAGCCGTTCCAACGGGAACCGGATTTTGGGGTGACCAGTGTGAACTACGACTTCTCCGGGCTGCTGGCCCAATCCAAGACACCGAGCTGACCATGACCGAGCAAGAGCTTTATGCCTTGATTGCCGATCACGAGGCGGACCGCGTCGAATTCACGGTCTCCACCGGGGATACGGATAAGTTCGCCGAGGCGGTCTGCGCCTTCGCGAATGACCTCCCGAACCACCGTAAGCCTGGTCATCTCATCATCGGCATCCGAGACCAGGGCCAGTTTGGCGGCATCCAGGTGACTGACGAGTTGTTGCGCAATCTCGCCGCCCTGCGCGACAGCGGCAACATCCAGCCTCTACCCGCGATCACCGTCGAGAAGCTCGTGACCCCGGATGGGCAGGTCGCCGTGATGACCGTGCAGCCAGCCCTGCTCCCCCCCGTTCGCTACCGGGGACGCATCTGTATCCGCAATGGCCCTCGGCGCGGCTACGCCACGGAACAGGAAGAGCGGAGACTCATCGAGCGCCGGGTCTCCCATGCCAAGACCTTCGATGCCCAGCCCTGTCTGGGCAGCCAACTGGGGGACCTGTCGCAACCCCTCTTCTTGATTGACTACCGGCGGCAGGCCATCGCTCCCGAGGTGATCGCGGAAAACAACCGCTCCGTGGAGGTCCAACTCGCCTCCCTACGCTGCTTCGATCTGTCGCATCAGTGCCCCACCCATGCCGGTATTCTTCTGTTCGGGCTCGATGTCCGCGCCTGGCTTGCCGGGGCCTATATCCAGTTTTTGCGCGTGGGCGGCGACTCGCTGGACGCCCCGATCCTCAATGATCAGACCCTGTATGGGGATATGCTGACCGTGCTGCGCGAGCTGGACGCCTTGGTTGATGCCCAATTGACCCAGTTCCCAGCGCCGGACTCGACGTTGCGCGAGCGCAATGTCGAGTCCTACCCACGGATTGCCGTCCGTGAGTTGCTAATGAATGCTGTCATGCACCGGGATTACGCATCCACCGCGCCGCTGCGGATTACCTGGCTGGAAGATCGTCTGGAGATCCAGAGCCCCGGCGGCCTCTATGGCGAGGCTTCGCCGGAAAACTTTCCGCGCCAGACCAGTTATCGCAACCCGGTGATCGCCGAGGCCTTAAAGGCCATGGGATACGTCAATCGCTATGGGAGAGGTGTGCTGCGTGCTCAGGCGGCGCTGGAGAAAAACGGCAGTCCCCCGGCTGAGTTCCAATTCGATGCGGGTTACGTACTCGCCACCCTTCGGCGGCGCGCATGAAGACGGTCGCCTTCTTCAACAACAAAGGCGGCGTCGGCAAGACCACACTGGTCTACCATCTGGCCTGGATGTTGGCGGAATGCGGGGAGCAGGTGCTGGCCGTAGACCTCGATCCCCAGGCCAACCTGACGGCCATGTTCTTGCCCGAGGAGGCGCTGGAAGAATTGTGGCCGAAGGGCGAGCATCCCGACACCATCTTCGGCGCCTTGCGGCCAATCATTCGCGGTCTGGGCGATGTCAAGACCCCGCATATCGAGATACTTGATCCGCGCATCGGCCTAGTCGTCGGTGATCTCGCCCTCTCGACCTTTGAAGATAAGCTCTCGGACGCATGGCCGCGCTGCCATAACCGTGACGAGTCCGCGTTTCGCACCATGACGGCCTTCTATCGAGGCGTGAAAGCGGCAGCCGCTAGCCATCAGGCAACCTGGGTTCTAATCGACGTCGGACCAAACCTCGGCGCCATCAATCGTGCCGCCTTGATCGCTAGCCGGCATGTCGTGATCCCCCTCGGTCCCGATCTGTTCTCGTTGCAGGGTCTACGCAACCTGGGTCCGTCACTGCGTACCTGGAGGGCAAGCTGGCAGGAACTGGCCGATAAGAATCCCGATGCGGAATTGGTCATGCCCGAGGGCAAGATCGAACCGCTGGGTTATGTGGTCATGCAGCACGGCCTACGCGCCAGCCTGCCGCCGAAGGCTTACCAGCGTTGGATTGATCGCTTTCCCACCGAGTATCGGGAGTCAGTGCTCGATGAGTCCCCAAGTCAATCCCTTAAGGCGGAAAATGATCCTTACTGCCTGGCGATGCTGAAGCACTACCGCAGCCTGATGCCGATGGCGATGGAGGCGCGCAAGCCCGTCTTCGCCCTCAAGCCCGCCGATGGGGCCATCGGCGCCCATGGCGAGGCCGTGCGCCATGCCTACGGGGATTTTTTGGCGCTCGCGCGAAGCATCGCGGACCGCTGCGGCGCCGTTATGTCTTAATGGCATATCCCTGATCAAGATCCTTCACGAGGACCGACCATGAGCCAAGCCGAACGCGTCTATGAGCATCTCCAACACTTACCGGAAGCGGTCGTGGCGGAGGTGCTGGATTTTGTCGAGTTTCTGGAGCAGAAGCACCAGCGCCGCGCTGAGCGGCCGGTGCGGGAACCCGGCAGCGCGCACGGCCAGGTGTGGATGGCGGACGACTTCGACGCGCCGCTGGATGACTTCAAGGACTATCAGTGAATCTGCTACTCGATACCCATGTGTTTCTATGGTGGATCGACCGCGACCCGTTCGACCGGCTATTGATTGCCCAGGCAATAGCCCGCGACTATACCCTGGTCAGCGCCGATGCCGCGTTCGACGCCTATCCCGTAAAAAGACTCTGGACATGACCTACAAGAAAAAACTCATCGAGGTCGCCCTGCCCCTGGAGGCCATCAACACGGCATCCGCGCGGGAGAAGTCCATCCGCCACGGGCACCCCTCCACCCTGCACCTCTGGTGGGCGCGGCGGCCCTTGGCGGCGGCGCGGGCCGTGATCTTCGCGCAGATGGTGGACGACCCCTCGGCCCATCCGGACCTCTTCCGGACCGAGAAGGCCCAGGAGAAGGAGCGGCAGCGGCTGTTCCGCATCATCGAGGACCTGGTGCTGTGGGAGAACACCACCAACGAGACGGTGTTGCAACGGGCGCGCGACGAGATCTGGCAGAGTTGGCGCTACACCTGCGCCGAGCAGGCCGACCATCCCCGCGCCAAGGAGTTGTTCGACCGCTACAGGCTGCCGGCCTTCCACGACCCCTTCGCGGGGGGTGGGGCGCTGCCCCTGGAGGCCCAGCGGTTGGGGCTGGAGAGCCATGCCTCCGACCTCAACCCGGTGGCGGTGCTGATCAACAAGGCCATGATCGAAATCCCGCCCCGCTTCGCCGGCCGCCCGCCCGTCCATCCGGCCAGCTCGGGGCCCGGCCAATCGGGCAAGCCGCAAGACGCCGTAGGTCGGGTTAGCGGCGCCAGCCGCGTAACCCGACAGCCCGGTGCAGCAGCGTCGGGTTACGCTTCGCTAACCCGACCTACGGGAAGTGGGGAATTGTTCGCGAAGGAATGGCATGGCGCCCAGGGCCTGGCCGAGGACGTGCGCTACTACGGCCAATGGATGCGCGACGAGGCCGAAAAGCGCATCGGTCACCTCTACCCCAAGATCGAGATCACGGCGGCGATGGTGGCGGGGAGCGCGGGCCTCTCGCCCCCGCGCCCCGACCTCAAGCCCTACCTCGGCCGCAAGCTCACCGTCATCGCCTGGCTCTGGGCGCGCACCGTGAAGAGCCCCAACCCGGCCTTCGCCCATATCGATGTGCCCCTGGCCTCCACCTTCATGCTCTCCACCAAGGCGGGCAAGGAGGCCTATGTCGAGCCTGTCCTGATTCCTTCCCCCCTCGCGGGGGAGGGCGGGGGAGAGGGGGCCGGCGGCTATCACTTCACGGTGAAGGTGGGCAAGCCGAAGGATGCGGAAGGGACGAAGTTAGGAACCACGGCCGGTAAGCGAGCTGCCTTTCGGTGTCTGATGTCGGCTGTTCCGGTCACTTACGACCACATCCGCGAAGAAGGCAAGGCTGGGCGGATGGGGACAAAGCTAATGGCCATTGTGGCCGAGGGGGATCGCGGGCGGGTCTATCTCGCCCCGATGCCTGAGATGGAAGCCATTGCCCTAACCGCGCAGCCGACGTGGCGGCCGGAAACTACCTTGCCGATTAATCCGCGCGACTTCAAAACGCCCAATTACGGACTGACGACCTTCTCCGACCTGGTACAGGAAGCGCGCGACCGGGTGAAGCATGACGCCGTCGCCGCCGACCTCTCCACCGACCCCAAGCCGTTGCGCGACGGCGGCACCGGCGCCACCGCTTATGCTGAAGCGGTGGGGGTGTATTTGGGGTTTGTGATTAGCAGCTTGTCCGATCGCATGACCACGATCTGCACCTGGGACTATGGCGGTCCGACCTGGGGTACCAAGACGCGAAACACGTTTGCCAGGCAAGCCATCCCAATGTCCTGGGACTACGCCGAAGTGAATCCGCTTTCGACGCAGTCGGGTAGCCTCGATAACTCGCTCGACTACACCGCAAAAGGCGTGGTGTGCGCGGGCACTAGCCATGGTTGCGCGCTTCAAGTAGACGCGGGAACTCAAGCGATAAGTATTGATCGCGTCGTTTCTACCGACCCGCCCTACTACGACAACATCGGCTACGCGGACCTGTCGGACTTTTTCTACGTCTGGCTGCGCCGCTCGCTGAGGCCCATTTTCCCAGATTTATTCGCCACCCTTGCGGTCCCTAAGGCGGAAGAGCTGGTCGCTACACCCTACCGCCATGGCAGCAAGGAGAAGGCCGAGACCTTCTTCCTGGATGGTATGACTCAGGCGATGCAGCGCTTGGCTACTCAGGCGCATCCGGCCTTCCCAGTGACCATTTACTACGCCTTCAAGCAGGCCGAGACGAAGGGCGATGCCGGCACGACCAATACCGGTTGGGACACCTTTCTGGCCGCCGTTATCGAGGCCGGTTTCGCCATCAGCGGCACCTGGCCCATGCGCACGGAGTTGGGCAACCGCATGATCGGCTCCGGCACCAACGCCCTGGCCTCCAGCATCGTCCTCGTCTGCCGCCAGCGTCCCCCCGACGCCCCTACCGCCACCCGCCGCGACTTCGTCACCGCCCTCAAGGCCGAGCTGCCTAAGGCGCTCGCCCACCTCCAACGCGGCAACATCGCCCCGGTGGACCTGGCCCAGGCGGCCATCGGCCCCGGCATGGCGGTCTATACCCGCTACGCCCAGGTGCTCGACGCCGAAGGCAAGCCCCTCCCGGTGCGCGCCGCCCTGGCCCTCATCAACCAGACCCTGGACGAGGCCCTGGCCGAGCAGGAGGGCGACTTCGACGCCGACAGCCGCTGGGCCCTGACCTGGTTCGAGCAGACCGGCTTTGCCGAGGGCGATTACGGCGTCGCCGAGCAACTCTCCAAGTCGAAGAACACCAGCGTCTCCGGCCTGGCCGAGGCCGGCATCCTGGTCGCCAAGGCCGGCAAGGTGCGCCTGCTGAGGCCCGCCGAACTGCCCGCCGACTGGGACCCGACCACCGACCAGCGCCTGACCGTCTGGGAGATGGTCCACCAACTGATCCGCGTCCTCGAATCCGGCGGCGAGAGCGCGGCGGCGGCCCTGGTCGCCAAGCTCGGCAGCCAGGCCGAGATCGCCCGCGAACTCTGCTATCGCCTCTACACCCTGTGCGAGCGCAAGAAGCGCGCGACCGAGGCCATGGCCTACAACGGCCTGGTGCAGAGCTGGCCCGAGATCACCCGGCTGGCCCAGGCAGCGCCGCAGGTCGCCACGCCGGGCACCGGCGATTTGTTTGCATAACCCCAGGCGAGGTCAAATCATGCAAGTGGCAATCGATCTTCCCAATGATTTTGTCGGTATGTTGACGGAGCAAGCCATCGCGCGGGAGATGCGGGTGACCTATGCGCTGGCCTTATTCAAGGATGCTCGGGTCACGCTCGCCAAGGCCGCTGAACTGGCGGGGATGAACCTCTATGAGTTTATGTCCGTCTGCAAGGCGCAGCGGATTCCCGTCATTGACATCTCTCGGGATGAACTCGTCCAGGAGATGCAGTCCGGCGGGCGGCCCCAATGATCCTGGTCGCGGATTGCTCCGCCTTGATCGCCTTGGCGACATGCCGCGCGTTGCATCTGCTAGACGGTTTGTTCGGGACGGTGATCGTCCCCGAGGCGGTTTATCGCGAAGCCGTGATTGGCGATAAGCCGCAAGCCAGGCTGCTACAGGAGTACTTGCAAGGGCGAGTCAGAAGTGTCGACCCGTCCTATCCGATTCTGCTAGACGGCGTTTCCGACCTGGGCGAAACCGAGGCGATGATCCTGTATCGACAGTTGGCCGCGGACCGGCTCTTGATCGATGACCGGCGTGGGCGACGCGTCGCGCGTATCAACGGTCTTGAGATCATCGGATCATTGGGTGTGTTGTTGGCCGCGAAGCAGGCGGGTTTGATCGATGCTGTCAAGCCTTACATGCTACGGTTATCCGCTTCCGATCTTTATC
>JBATOB010000034.1:0-3055 GCA_049290655.1 Chromatiaceae bacterium
GTCTCACCCAAGCCGGCGTCTTTCAGGCCGACCAGTTGTTCGCCACCCTGGACCCGACCCTGCGTCGGCTGGAGACCCCGGATGGTCCGGCGGTCATTCTGGCCGACACCGTCGGTTTCATTAATCATTTGCCCCATGAGTTGGTGGCTGCCTTCCGCTCGACCCTGGAGGAGACTCGTGGCGCCGATCTGCTGTTGCATGTCATCGACGCCGCCGGGGCGCGGCGCGAGGGCTGCATCGCCGATGTCGCGGAGGTCCTGGATGAGATCGGCGCCGGCGAGGTGCTCCAGATCCAGGTCTTCAACAAGATCGATTTGCTCCCGGACGCCGAGCCCCGCCTTGAGCGCGATGCCCAGGGCCAGGTGCGGCGGGTCTGGCTGAGCGCCCAGACAGGGGCCGGCATCGATCTGCTGCTGGGGGCTATCGCCGAACACTTTGGCACCGAGCGGTTGCGCCGCTCGGTGCGCCTGGGTCCGGGGGAGGGTGCGCTGCGGGCCTGGTTTTTCACCCATGCCCAGGTGTTGGCGGAGGCGCACCGGGAGCAGGGGGGTTGGGAGCTGGAGGTTCGGGTGCCGAGTCTCGACCTGGAGCGTCTGCTGAGCCGCTATCCGGCGCTGGCGGGGTGTCTGTCCGAGCCCCTGGCGGTGCAAGAGCAAGAGGAAGGGGGGTTGGCGGTGCCGGCCCAGGCCTGAAGCGGGCGGGTTTGCCGAACCTCTTTATCCTTCCTTACAATGTCACATCCAAATGGCGAATCGTCGCCCCTAGGTGGCGTCCCGGTCCGATGGCTGGGATTCGTCCAACGACCCAAGGGTCAACAGCATGGCGTGGGGTAACTATGGCCTGGAATGAGCCCGGTGGCGGCAACAGGGATCCCTGGGGCGGCAAGAGCGGAGGCGATCAGCAGGGTCCGCCGGACCTTGATGAGGTGGTCCGTAAGCTCCAGGAACGTTTGGGGAGCCTGTTCGGCGGTAATAAGAAGCCGCCCAGGGGCGAGCCCGAGGAGAAAGGCGGCGGCTCGGGCGGCGGCTTTCCTGGCCTGCCCAGCGGAGGTATCAGCCGTAAGGCCGCTGGCGTGGTGGTGGGCATCCTCTTCGTCATCTGGCTGGGATCCGGGATCTACATAATCCAGCCGGCGGAGCGGGGTGTGATCCTGCGCTTCGGTGCCTATGCCTACATGACCGAACCGGGCCCGCACTGGCATATCCCCTATCCCTTCGAGAATGTGGTCAAGGTTAATGTGGACGAGATCTCGTCCTTCACCCACAAGGCCACCATGCTGACCCAGGACGAGAACATCGTGGAACTGGAGCTGACGGTGCAGTCGCGCATCCAGGACGCCGCGGACTACCTCTTCCAGGATCAGGCCCCGGAAAAGACCTTGCGTGATGCCACGGAGACCGAGGTGCGCAAGACCATCGGCGCCAGCAAGCTCGATTACATCCTGACGGAAGGCCGTGGCGCGGTCGCCACCACCATCAAGGATCGGGTGCAGAAACTGATGAACCAATACAAGACCGGGCTGGAGGTCACCTCGGTCAACATGCAACCCGCCAAACCGCCGGAACAGGTCAAGGAGTCCTTCGACGACGCCATCAAGGCGCGGGAGGATAAGGAGCGCCTGGAGAACAAGGCCGAGGCCTATGCCAACGAGATCGTGCCCCAGGCGCGCGGCGAGGCGGCGCGGATGGAGGCGGACGGCAAGGCTTATCGTGATCGCGTTATCGCCAGTGCCGAGGGCGAATCCGCCCGTTTCCTGTCCGTGCTGGGCGAGTATGCCAAGGCCCCCGAGGTCACCCGCGAACGCCTTTATCTGGAGACCATGGAAAAGGTGCTGAGCGAGACCAACAAGGTCCTGCTCGACGTCAAGGAAGGTGGCAACAGCCTGGTCTATTTACCCCTGGACCAACTCGTCAATAAGAAGCAGGCGGGTCAGGAGGCGAAAGCCGCCGGCCAGGCCACGACCCCGCCGGCCGCCGCCAGCGAGCAGGGCCAAGCCCCCAAGAAGGATACCCGTGATTCTGCTCGCGAGCGGAGGGAACGCTGATGAATCCCCAGATCAAGATCCTGGCCCCGGTCGGGCTCGCCGCGTTGGCCCTGGTTATCTATGCCTCGGCCTTCATCGTCAACCAGTGGGAAGTGGCCATCAAGCTGCAATTGGGCGAAATCGTCGATAGCGAATACAAGCCGGGCCTGCACTTCATGGTCCCCATCATCAACAACGTCAAGACCTTCGACGCCCGCATCCAGACTCACGACTCCCGGCCCCAGCGTTTCCTGACGGTGGAAAAGAAGGATGTCATCGTCGATTACTACGCCAAGTGGCGCATCACCAACCCGGGGCAGTTCTACCGCTCCACGGGTGGCGATAGCACCCGTACCGCGCGCCTGCTGGCCGAGCGTATCAACACCGGCCTCCGCGACGAGTTCGGCCGCCGCACCATCCAGGAGGTGGTGTCGGAGGATCGCTATCAACTCATGGACGAGTTGACCAAGGAGGCGGATCGTCAGGCCAGTGAACTCGGCATCGAGGTGGTGGACGTGCGGGTCAAGAAGATAGACCTGCCGCCGGAGGTCAGCGAATCCGTCTATGAGCGGATGCGCGCCGAGCGCGAGCGGGTGGCCCGCGACCTGCGCGCCAAGGGCGGAGAGGCCGCCGAGCGCATTCGCGCCGACGCCGATCGTCAACGCACCGTCATCATCGCCGATGCCTACAAGGTGGCGGAAGAGGCCCGCGGCGAGGGTGATGCCAAGGCGGCCGAGACCTATGCCAAGGCCTACAATCAGGACCGGGATTTCTACAGCTTCTACCGTAGTCTCAATGCCTACCGCGCCGCCTTCGGTCAAGGCGGGGATATGCTGGTGCTGCAGCCCGATTCGGATTTCTTCCGTTATTTCAATAAAACGGGCCTTATGGGCGCCACATCGGTGGATGCTAGCCGCGAGGTCACCCCGCCGGCCTTGCCCTCTAAATTAGCTCCGGTTAAGGCTCCGCCCCCGGCCGTGGCTCCTCCTCGGCCCGTGGCACCGGTCAAGGCCCCGGTCGCGGCTCCTGCCC
>JBATOB010000035.1:0-6055 GCA_049290655.1 Chromatiaceae bacterium
ACGGTTGCAGGCCATGTCACGAAAGGCCAGCGAGTCGTAGGTCGCCTGCTCAAGCTTGCGGCTGGAGTAACAGCCGGTGGCGTAGCCGTAGATCAACAACGACAGCAATAACGCCGGGTGATACGCGATACTCCCCTGGCCGGCATAGGCCCGCTCCAGGTCACCCAGATCCAGACTTGCCACCACCTCGACCACGTAACGCGCCAGGTGCCCCTCGGGCAGCCACTCCTGGACCGACGGGGGCAACAAAAAGTCGATGTCGCGGTCGATCAGGTGGAACTTGCTCATCGTCGCTGGCCCTCAGAGTTGGCCCAGCCATGTTACCAGACCCCGGACGTCAGGTCAGGGCCTAAGTCCGACAGGCGGCTAGGCTGATAGACTCGTCTCCAAGCTGAGCAAGGTATCTGGTTTTGGGCAATCCCATGACACAATTGTAAGTGAAAATGGACGGTTATCCACAAGCAACAGCAACACAGTCGATAGGCCAACAGGCTGTCTTTAATTACTGTAGTTTGTTGTAACCTGTTGATTTAGAAAAGACTCAAAATCTGACGGTAGTAATACCGTGCCGGTTCAAATCCGGCCCTCGGTACCAACGTAAGGGCTTGTGCCGCAAGGCCCGGCCCTTTTTTATCGCCCCGAGAGGGGGGGGGCAGGGGTCAGGCTTGCGGGCCCGGCTCTGCGGCGGATTGGCCCCTAGCGGCGTCAGCAATTCCAAATTTGAGCTGGACGGCAGCTCAGGCGACTGTTCTGATCTCAAAAGACCAAATCCAAGGAGCTTTTTGGACCGAAAAACCGGTTCGTCGACCCCTGTTTGAGGCCCGCACGGACACTGAGTTGCTACGATACGGCCAAATTTGGAATTGCTGTAGCGGCGTCGGTAAGCTTGCCGAAAGCCCATGTCAGTGATAGAATTACGAGTTTTCAAAGATCAAGCTCTTCAGGGCATAGTCAGGGTCACCATGAAAGAAGGCATTCATCCCGCGTATCGCGACACCAAGGTCGTTTGCAGTTGCGGCAACCAGTTCAGCACCCGCTCCACCTTGGGCAAGGACCTACACGTGGAAGTCTGCTCCGCCTGCCACCCCTTCTACACCGGCAAGCAGAAAATCGTGGACACCGGCGGGCGCGTGGACAAGTTCCGTCGCAAATACGGCCGCTGAAGTACCCCCTGCTACGCCCGGGCCGGTGATGCCAAGTCGCATCCCGGCCCTTTTGCCGCTGTTGGTGATAGGGTTGTTCCCCTTCGCCGTCTGGCCCGATTGCCCCCTTCCCACCCAATCCGAGCCCGCCCGCGTCACCCAGGTCATCGATGGCGATACCCTGGAACTCAAGGATAACACCCGGGTGCGCCTCATTGGGATCAATACCCCCGAGATTGGCCGTGACGGCAAACCCGACGACCCCGGCGCCCGCCAGGCCAGTGCCGCCCTGCGGGAAATGCTCGCCGCGAGCGGCTGGCGTGTGCGTCTGGTCGCCGATGGCGAGGGCCGCGACCGCTATGGCCGCCGCCTCGCCCACCTCTTCGACGACCAGGGGCGCAATATCAGCGAGCAATTGATAGCGCGCGGCCTGGCCTACCAGAGCCCCTTCCCGGCCAACCCAACATTTCTGGACTGCTACAAAAGGGCCGAGGACGAGGCCCGTGGCTCCAAGCGCGGCCTCTGGAGCCGTCCGCCCCTGGATGCCGCCCGGATCAAGGCTGCTAACACTGGTTTTGCGCGCATCGCCGGGCAGGTCAAGTCCATCGGCTCCTATCGTGACGGCCTGCGCATCAAGCTGGAGGGCGGGCTGGAATTGCACATCCAGTCCGAGGACCTGCCCCATTTTGAGGTCGCCCGGCTGCGCAAGTTGACGGACCAGCGCCTGGAAGTTCACGGCTGGATCTACCGCCAGCAAGGCCAGCCGCGGATGCGACTGCGCCACCCCGCCGCCATCATCTCGCCAACGCTGTAAGGGCGCGCGCCTCCGCCACCAGCCGCTCGACCGCCGCTGCGTCCAGGCCCCGCTCCGGTTTTTCATCCCGGGTAGCGAGGGGTGGATTGCTCCGGGCCAGGGTTGGCAGCACCAGCAGCTCGATGGCGGTGTCGCCGGCAATGAAGGTCAAGATGGGCGGAAAGCGCCGTGACCCATCCGCGAAGTGCCGCTGCTCCTGGCGTTCCCGCCAGGGGATACCCTGGTTCAGGAGGACGAGGACGATCTCGTCCACGGCCTCGGCGAAGAGGTGCAGGCGCACCGGCTGATCGGGGTCGGGATAATCATCGACCAGGGCGCCCACCAGCCGGGGGCCAAAGCGGGCAAAGTGGCGCATGGCCGCCAGGGCCTGCTCGCGGCGATGGATCAGGGTCGCGGCCTGGCCCGGCCTCCAGAACAGCCGCCGGTAGGCCAGCAGCGCCTCTTGGACCTCCTCGTTGCTTGGCCACAGGCGCCTGTTGTCGATCCCTGCCCGCTCCGCCACCTTGCGCCGCGCCCGCTCGGGCTCGGCGATCCCCTGTTCCGCCATCAGCCGCGCCGTCTCTTCCGCCAGCCAGCGGCGCTGGCTATCCGCGCGCTCGCGTTGTCGCATCTTTGTTGGCCTCCGGAAATGCCCACCTCAGGTCAATCTTCGCCGGCCAAGGGGGAAACGTTATATATTGTTCACCGTTGGCTACTTAATCCCAACTCAAACTCCCACACGCCCGTAATAAACGTATTTCATCCATGCTCAGCCTTGGCTTTGGCCGCAAGAAGGCGCCGCTCTTGGGATTGGATATCGGCTCGACCGCCGTCAAGCTGATCGAACTCTCCCAAGCCGGGGCCGGTTCCCCCCACACCTACCAGGTGGAAAGCTGCGCGCTCGAACCCTTGCCTCCCGGCGCCATCTCCGAGAGAAAGATCGCCGATCCACGGTTGGTGGGCGAGGCCATCCGCAAGGCGGTTGCCCGCTCGGGGACCCGCGCCAAGGCCGCCGCCGTCGCCATGTCCGGCGCCGCCGCCATCACCAAGATCATCACCTTGCCGGCCGGTCTCGGTGAAGAGGAGATGGAAAATCAGATCAAGATGGATGCGGACCAGTACATTCCTTACCCCCTTGATGAAGTCGATATCGACTTCACCGTGCTGGGCCCGGCGGCCACCGTGGGGGAAGTGGATGTCCTGCTAGCGGCGGCCAGGCATGAAATCGCCATCAATCTGATCATCGCCCTGGAAATCGCGGGTCTCAAGACAAGCATCATCGATGTGGAGCCCTACGCCCTCGGGAACGCCTGTATTCTAGCGCTCGACGCCCAGGCCGAGGGCCAGACCATCGCCATCGTCGATATCGGCGCGAACGCCATGCGTGTCCAGGTGATGCGTGAGGACCGCGTCCTCTTCACCCGCGAGCAGGGTTTCGCCGCCGCGCAATTGTTCGAGGAAGTCCAGCACCGGTACGACCTGACCCTTGAAGAGGCCCGGCGCCGCGTCATCGAGGACGATCTGCCCGAAGCCTTTGCCGCCGAGGTGCGGGATCCCTTCGCGGCCGCCCTGGCCCAGCAGATCGGCCGGGCCCTGCAGTTTTTCTTTTCCCCTACCTCTTCCAAGCCGGTGGATCGAATCCTCCTCGCGGGCGGCGTGGCCGGACTTCCTGGTCTCGATCAGGTGATCGGGGCAAGCCTGATGATCACGGCCTACGTCGCCAACCCCTTTATCCATATGACGCTGGGGCCCAAGGTTGGGGTCCAGTTGATCCACCGCCAGGGTCCCGCCCTGGCCGTCGCCGTTGGCCTGGCCTTGCGCGGGTTCGACTAGATGGTGCGCCTCAACCTCCTGCCTTGGCGCGAGGCCAGGCGGCAACACCAAAAACGTCTCTTTGTCATCCATGGCATGATCGCCCTGCTGGTCACCCTGGGTGCCGCCATCGCCAGTTATGTTGTCATCGACGGCCTGATCCTGTTCCAGGAGTCCCGCAATGACTTCCTGATTGCCGAGATCGCCAAGCTTGACAGTAAGATAAACGAGATCAAGGAGATCGAAAAGAAAAAGGCGGACCTGCTCGCGCGGATGGATATCATCCAGGAGTTGCAGTACATCCGCCCGGAGGTGGTGCATCTCTTCGACGAGATCGTCACCGCCATCCCCGACGGCGTCTTTCTCACCGGGATCAAACAGAGCGGTCGCAATGTGGTGCTGGAGGGGCGTGCCCAATCCTACGGCCGCATCTCGGATCTGATGCGCAACATCAAGGCCTCGGCCTGGATCACCAACCCCACCCTCACCATCATCCAGGATCAGGATAAGTCGGACAGGGGTCTGAGCCAATTCGAGTTGCAGTTCCAGCAGCAACGACCGCCGGCGCCGAAACCGCAGGAGGACAAGGCCCCGGCCTGAAGGCTGGCGCGGACCTTAAACCCTCATGGATCTCAACCAACTCAGCGAGCTGGATTTCCGCGACATCGGCAATTGGCCAGTGGTAGCCAAGGCTGTCCTCGTCGTCTTTCTGTGTGGTGTCGTGGCGGGAGGTTGGGACTGGTTCGTCACTCTGGATCAATTAGATAACCTGACCCGCGTCGAGGCACGGGAAACCGAACTCAGGGCGAGTTTCGAGACCAAGCAACGCCTGGCGGCCAATCTGGAGATCCATCGGGAACAGTTGGTCCAAATCGAGGAGTTTTTTACTGATCTGCTCAGGCAATTACCCGGCAGCGCCGAGATCGCCGCCCTGTTGGTTGATGTGTCCCAGACGGGCCTGGCGGCGGGACTGGAATTCGACCTTTTTCGGCCCGCCGGGGAGGTATCCAAGAGCTTTTACGCCGAACTGCCCATCCAGGTGGAGGTGACCGGCACCTATCACGATCTGGGTCGTTTTGCCAGTGGCCTCGCGGCCTTGTCGCGGATCGTCACCGTCCATGATGTCGTCATCTCCTCTCTGGATAGGAGTGTCCGCGGTGCCGCGGCGGCCAGCAAACTGCGCATGCAGGCCACGGTCAAGACCTACCGCTACATCGAGGACGAGGAGACCAAGCAAGGCGGCAAGGCTGGGCAGCAGGGAAAAGCCCAGCCATGAGTCCCGGGGCCCGGATTGCCTTGCACTCCGCCCTGGGTGTTGTTGCGGCGCTGGGGCTGGCCGGTTGCGGTAATTCCGATCTGGCCGATCTGGAAGACTACGTCAACCAGGTCCGGATGCGACGGCCACCGCCGATCACCCCCCTGCCGGATTACGTCTTGGTCGAAGGCTTCCCCTACGATCCGGGTCAGCGGCGCGACCCCTTCCTCATGGACAAGGAGACGGCCGCCATCACCCCGGAGACCCCGGACCCTGGCGGCATGGCCCCGGACCCCCATCGGCCTCGGGAGAATTTGGAGCGTTTTGCCCTCGATAGCTTGCTCATGCAGGGCATCTTGCAGCAGGATGACAGGGTCTGGGGCCTGGTCTTTGCCAAGGAGGACAAGACCCTCCACCGCGTCGCGGTTGGCAACTATTTGGGCCAGAATCATGGCCGGGTCATCCGGATCACGGAGCAGAGGATCGACTTCGTCGAAATTATCCAGGACGGCGCGGGGCGCTGGATGGAGCGCGAGGTATCCATGGCCCTAATTCAGATTGGGAAACGGGTAAAATAGGTGGCCCGAGGGCAAGGAACATACATGCAGGCGCTTTCACTCATGAGAATCCGGCGGTCAGGGCCCGCCCTGGCCAGGGTTGCGATTGCGCTCCTGAATTTGCCCTGGCTGCTGATCCTGAGCCTCGCCTGGCCAGCCAGCGGCCTGGCGGCCGCCCTCAAGGACGTGGAATTCGCCTCCCTCCCCGGCAATCAGGTCCGCATCGAGTTGGTCCTCACCGAGGCCGTAGCCGCCCCTCGGGACTTCTCCACCGAATCGCCGGCGCGCATCGTTCTCGACCTCCCCGGGGTGGCCAGTGAACTGCCGCGCAAGAACGTGGCGATCGACGTGGGGCCCGTCCAGAGCCTGACGGCCCTGGATGCCGAGGGCCGCACCCGGGTCGTCGTCAATCTCGCCACTCCCGTGCCCTATCGGGTCGAAAATCGTGGTGATAGGGTCACCATAACCATCAACGAGTCCAGGGTCACCGCGCCCC
>JBATOB010000036.1:0-4261 GCA_049290655.1 Chromatiaceae bacterium
TCGCCAGGCTGCTCGGGATCGCAGCTCGGACCGACGGCAAACAACTCCTGGCCGCGAGCCCCTCGCGACCCCTGCCCCCGGCGATCCTCGCCCGCCCCAAGACCGGCTTCACCATCCCCACCGGCCGCTGGGTCGAACGCGCCGAGCGCCTGGGCGACTGGCGGCGCGTTCCTCTGCTCCGCCGCGATGGCTGCCACTGGTCGCGCCGACTCGCCTACGTCCTCGGCACGACGCTAGGCTAGACCACCATGCGCGTGCTTCACGCCCTGTCCATTGCGTCCTCTGGCCCCGATCGACGCATTGAGGTCTCATGATCGCTCCCGGGCATCCCACTGCGGTCCCCCCCCCACCCTCGCGTCGGGTCCTGATCTCGACCATCACGCCAGTCAATGGCGGGGTGCCGACCATGACCCGATTTATCGTCGAGACCTTGCGCAACCGAGGTTTCGAGCCGGTTCTGGCGCACTATGAGCCCTACAGCATGTCACCGCATCTGTCGGTGCCATGCTTCAAGTTGGGGCGACAGGGGCCCGGCGCCGAGCGGCGACGCACCTTTGAGGACTGCGAGACCCATGCCATCGGCGCCTGGCTGCCTGAGCTGGAGTTCACCCATTACCAGCCGACAGCGGCGTGGCTTGAACTGATGGTGTCCAGTGCCGCGCATCTCGCGGTGAGTGGTAACGCCCTGTCGGCGATGCCCTATCTGCGTACCGGTCGGCCCTTTGTCGCCTGGGTAGCGACGGGTTGGGCCGCCGATCGCAAGGATCGGGTGGCCCATTTCCCTTGGCCGCGCCAGGTACTCGACTGGCTCCTGAACGGCCCTGTTCTCCGTCGCCAGGAGCGGCGGGTCTTGCGCGCGGGGACTATCCTGGCCCTGAGCGAGTACACCGCTCAGACACTCGACGCTGTCGCGGGCGAATCGGTGACGGCCGGGGTTCTACCGATGCCCGTTGACACTAGCTTCTTTTTCCCCCGCCCCGCGGCGGTGGTCCGGGGGCGGATCGGCTTCTCCGGCCGGCTCGACGACCCGCGCAAGAATTTGGAGCTGCTATTGCAGGCGCTTGCCAACGCGAACCGCGCTGGTGCCGCGCTCACCGCGCTGCTGATCGGCGGAACGCTCGATGAGGCGATGCGTAAACGCATTGGGGATCTTGGTCTGGAAGGTGCGGTCGAGATCCTGCCCTTCCTGCCGCGTACCCCCTTGCGGGACCATCTTCAGACCCTGGACCTGTTCGCATTGCCGTCGCACCAAGAAGGACTCTGCATTGCCGCCCTAGAGGCCATGGCGTGTGGTTGCCCCGTGGTTTCGACGCGGTGCGGCGGACCGGAGGAGTTCGTGATCGCGGGCGAGACGGGCCGGACGGTCGGATTCGATCCCGCTGAGATGGCCGAGGTCCTCACACACACCGTGGCCGATCGCGACCAGCGGCAACGCCTTGCGGGCGGCGCACGGCGGCGGGTGGAAGGACATTACACCCTCGCGAAGGCCGAGGACGTCTTCTGGAGTTGCTTTGACCGTACCTTTCCACATCTTGCCGAGAAATCGCCATGAGCAACGATTGGTCCCGGGCCCCGAACCACACACAGGGGTCTAATACGATCCTCATCACCGGGGGTGCCGGCTTCATTGGCGTGAATACGGCGTGCTACTTCGCTGAGCGGGGCTGGACCGTCGCCGTCCTGGATAACCTGTCCCGTCGTGGCACGGAAGACAATCTTGGCTGGTTACGGGAGCGCGCCGATATCCGCTTCGAGCGGGCCGATATCCGCGACCCCGCGGCCATGGATCGGGTCGTGTCCAACATCCGCCCCGACTTGCTGCTGCACCTCGCCGCCCAGGTGGCCGTGACCACCTCCGTCACCGATCCACGCGAAGACTTCGAGATCAATGCCCTCGGTACCTTCAACCTCCTGGAGGCGGTGCGCCGCCTCAGCCCGGACAGCTTCTTCATAAATGCCGCCACCAACAAGGTCTATGGCAAGATGGAAGAAGTCGGGGTGGTGGAGAGCAACGGTCGCTACGAATACCGCGACCTGCCCGGTGGCGTGGACGAGGGGCAATTGCTGGATTTCCATTCACCCTACGGTTGTTCCAAGGGCGCTGCCGACCAGTATACCATTGACTACTCACGCATCTACGGGTTGAAGACCGTCACCTTCCGCCAGTCCTGCATTTACGGCACCCGGCAATTTGGCATCGAGGATCAGGGCTGGGTAGCCTGGTTCACCATCGCGGCCGTACTGGGCAAGCCCATCACCATCTATGGCGACGGCAGGCAGATCCGGGATGTCTTGCAGGTGGACGATCTGGCTCGGGCCTACGAAGCGGCCTACCAACATCGGGACCGGGCCAGCGGCCAAGCCTTCAACATCGGTGGCGGGCCAGAGAACACCCTGTCGCTCCGGGAACTGCTCGGATACCTGGAGTCCGAACTTGGCATCCAGATCCCCTTGCGCTGGAGCGATTGGCGACCCGGCGACCAACCCGTCTTCGTCTGCAACCTCCACAAGGCCGACCGCCTCCTCGACTGGCGGCCCCGGATCCCGGCACGAGACGGCGTGCATCAACTCATCCAATGGGTCCGGGACAACCTAGGCTTGTTCGGGTGGTTGGGGTAAGCCACCCCCATTGTCCCGTTATCCGGACCCTGTTTCCACGCGTGGGAGCGCGCAACAGGATGATGTCTGGATGACCCCTTCACAGAGAATCGATCGGCATGACCGTCTTGAACAATCCGCACGACCGATTTTTCAAGGCGGTGTTCGGGCGGGCCGAGGTCGCGGCGGAGTTTTTGGTTCGATATCTGCCGGCGGGGGTAGCGCGAGAGATGGACTGGACCACGCTGCGGGCGGCCAAGGATTCGTTTTTGGATCCGGAACTGGCAGGGCATCCGGCGGATTTGCTTTATGCCGTCGAGCTGCGCGGCGGTGGACCGGCTTATGTTCAGGTGCTCTTCGAGCACAAGAGCTATGTCGAAGCACGGATCAACCTCGATTTGCTACGCTACCGGGTACGGATTTGGGAGCAGTGGCGCAAGGCGGGGAACGCGGGGCCTTTACCCATCATCATACCGGTGGTGGTCTATCATGGGGCAACGACCTGGCAGGTGAGCCGGCAATTTGCCGATGGCGTGGTCGAGGCGCCGGCACTGCGCGAATTCGTACCGGTCTGTGTGTATCATCTGATGGATGTGAGCGCCTACCCGGACGAGGAACTGCGGGGCGCGGTAATGCTGCACACAGCGTTACTCACCCTGAAGTACATCTTTCGCAACGAGTTACGGGAGCGGCTCCCAGGGATTTTGGGGTTGTTGCGGTCGCTGGAGCAGAGTTCGAGCGGTCTGGACTATGTGACCACGTTGCTGCGCTATCTCGCGCAGGGGGCGAAAGCGGACCGGTTGACCGCGGCCGAGTTGCGCCAAACAGTGGGGGTGACCTTGACTGGTGGAGGTGATCTGATGATGACGATTGCGGAACAATGGATACAGGAGGGCCGTCGGGAAGGCCGTCAGGAAGGCCGTCAGGAAGGCCACCAGGCAGGCCTGACTTCCGAGCGGCAACTCTTACTGCGCCAAGTTCGCCGGCGGTTTGGCCCGGTGGTGGGGGAACGCAGTCAGACGCTGCTGGCGCGGATCGCCGAGCCGGCGGTGCTGGAAGAGTTGGGAGAAGAGTTGCTGGATTGTGCCGATGGCGAAGTCTGGCTAGCGGCGCTTACTCGGCGAATCACCACTTAACCCAAGGCTCCATCTGCGTTACCTGTAGGTCGGACTTCAGTCCGACTTCAGTCCGACGCGGCCTTGCAGGTATTTCCAGGCCTCGTAATCGGGCTGAAGCCCGATCTACACGCTGGGGCACAACGGCATTGCGATGGCTCAATATCTAACGCAGACAGAGCCTAACCCAACGTATTGGATAATCAGACCGCCTGACCCTCCCGCGCCGACGCCACCCCGACCAACTCAGACCCCAACGCCCCCATGCCAACCCCTGCCGCCGCCATGACCCTGGACCGAGCCAACCCCGAGCCCGAACCCGCATGGACCCAGATCATCGAGCCCCACGGTCACCTCTTCGACCTCCAGCTCCGCGAACTCTGGCGCTATCGCGACCTGATCTACCTCTTCGTCCACCGCGACTTCGTCGCCCAATACAAACAGACCATCCTGGGTCCGGCCTGGCACTTCATCCAGCCCCTGTTCACCTCCCTCATCTTCACCATCGTCTTCGGCCACATCGCCCAGATCTCCACGGAAGGCACTCC
>JBATOB010000037.1:0-10631 GCA_049290655.1 Chromatiaceae bacterium
GGCCACGCCCAGCACCTCGGTCAGGGATAGGGCGCTGTCCAGGCCCTTTTCCAGCAAGAGGAGGTCTTGGTGGGCATAGGGTTGCCCCACCGGGATGGCCAGGCGGGCGCCGGGGCGGAGCTGATCGACGAGGGCGGGCGGAATCGCCCGGGCGGCGGCGGTCACCAGGATGCCATCGAAGGGGGCCTGCTCGGGCCAGCCATGATGGCCATCGCCCTGGCGGACATTGACATTGACATAGCCCAACCGTGCTAAACGCTCGGCGGCGGCCCTCGCCAGTTGGGGAATGATCTCCAGGGAATAGACCTGCCCCACCAGCCGCGACAGCACCGCCGCCTGATAACCGGAGCCAGTGCCGATCTCCAGCACCCGGTCACCCGGGCCACAGGCCAGCAGGTCCGTCATCAGGGCGACGATGTAGGGTTGGGAGATGGTCTGGCCCCAACCGATGGGCAGGGGGCCATTGGCGTAGGCCTGGTCCCGGTCGCCCTCGGGAACGAAGAGGTGGCGCGGCACCTCGGCCATGGCGGCCATGACGCACGGGGCGAAGGCATCCCGGCCGATCAGGGTGCGGGTGTAATGGATCTCGGTATCGATATCCCTCAGCATTTGAGCCGTGTCGGGCCGCATGGGTTTCCCCTCTCGCCAATGGTCGCCAAAACTTGCGCGGTGCAGGGTGAAAAGTCCCGCCAGCGCCGCGCGCCCCTGTTGTTCACAAGTCTAAGGCAGTCCGAGCTTGACGCAAGGGATGACTCCAGTCCGACTCCAGGGCCAGCGTGGACTGGCGGCCTGGGTGCAGATCAGCCCTGATCCTCCCGCCCAAACTCGGTATCCGCGCCCTGCCAGTCCACCGGCGGGGGAAATTTTTTCATCAGACTATCGGGCACCTCGCCGCGCCCGGCCTGATAGAGGGCGCCCGACTCCAGCATGATGAGCACCATGAGGACGATGAGCAGAGGGGCGATGGCGACCCGCTGCAGGGCCACGAACATGAGTTCCTGCATCCCGTGGGTCTTCTGGGTGGTGGACAGCAGCCAGCCCACGCCAATCAGAGCGGCCCCCACGGCATAGGCAAGGAGCAGGATCTGGTAACGCGCCGTGGCCAATCGCCAGTGGGCAGCCACGAACCAGGACCCCTGGGTGGCCAGCTTGCCCGCCTTCGCAAAGGTGAAGGCCACGATCCCCAGGGAGACGCCCAGGGGTACCAGGACACCGGCCAGCTTATAGTCGGCCAGGGGCGACCCCTGCTGCAGAAAACTACCCGCCAGGAGGGTGATCAGCATCAGTAGGTTGACCAGGAGCAGATTCAGCATGGCCAACTCGTGGGCTGACTTGGCCTGGCGACGACTGGCACTAGCGATGGGGAAGAACATGGCACTGGGTCAGGTTGAGTGATCGATAACGGGTATTTAGCGGAAACCCCGCGCTTTGTCATTGCGCATCGGCAAGGGGAAGGCCTCGCCGCGAACAAATCGCGGTCACGGGGTGGCAAAGAGGCCGGCGGTACCGATTATTATGGGCGGCGCCCCAGCGCAAACAGGGATTGCGCCGGCATCTCCGGGCTGACATCGGGACTTGGCTCTTGGGGGGCGAATCGGTAGGATGGCGCGCGTAAAGCCACCTTCGTCCTTCCCTGCTTCCGGAGACAGCGCCCATGACAGACCCCATCCTCATCGGCAAGGGCCTGGGCCCGGTCTATCTGTTGCCCGCCATGGCCAACCGGCACGGCCTGGTCGCCGGGGCCACGGGGACCGGCAAGACCGTGACCCTGCAGCGGCTGGCGGAGTCCTTCAGCCGCATCGGTGTCCCCGTCTTCATGGCGGACGTCAAGGGCGACCTGGCGGGCATCGGTCAGCCCGGCGGCGGTAACGCCAAGGTCGAGGCACGGGTGGCGGAACTCGGGCTTGGGGCCGAGGACTTCTCGACCCAGGCCTGCCCGGTGACCCTATGGGACATCCTCGGCGACCAGGGCCATCCGGTGCGCACCACCCTCTCGGAAATGGGTCCCCTGCTACTGGCACGCCTCCTGGGCCTCAACGAGACCCAGGAAGGGGTGCTCAACATCGTTTTCCGGTTGGCGGACGACAACGGCTGGCTGCTGCTGGACGTCAAGGACCTGCGCGCCCTCCTGGCTTATCTGGCGGACGACCCCGGCGCGGTCGGCGGCGACTACGGCCACGTCTCCAAGGCCAGCGTCGGCGCCATCCAGCGCAAGTTGCTGACCCTGGAGGAACAGGGGGCCGGCAAGCTGTTCGGCGAGCCGGCCCTGAACATCGCCGACCTGATGCAGACCGACGAGCGCGGCTGGGGCTACATCAACCTGCTGGCGGCGGACAAACTCATCCACACCCCGGTCCTCTACTCCACCTTCCTGCTGTGGCTGCTGTCGGAGCTGTTCGAGCAATTGCCCGAGGTGGGCGATGTCGCCAAGCCGCGCCTGGTGTTCTTCTTCGATGAGGCCCACCTGCTCTTCGACAGCGCCCCCAAGGTGCTGCTGGACAAGATCGAGCAGGTGGTGCGCTTGATCCGCTCCAAGGGCGTGGGCGTCTATTTCGTCACCCAAAGTCCGGCGGACGTGCCGGACGATGTTCTCGGACAGTTGGGCAATCGGGTCCAACATGCCCTGCGCGCCTTCACCCCCCGCGACCAGAAGGCGGTGCGGGTAGCGGCTCAGACCTTCCGGCCCAACCCGGCCTTCGACACCGAGTCCCTCATTACCAACCTGGGGGTCGGCGAGGCCCTGGTCTCGACCCTGGACGAGGCCGGCACCCCGACCATCGTCGAGCGGGTCAAGGTAGCGCCCCCCGGCAGCCGCATCGGCCCCATCACCCCCACCGAGCGCCGTACTCTAATGGCCGATTCCCTGGTGAAGGGGGTCTATGACGAGGCCCTGGACCGAGAATCCGCCTACGAAATCCTCCAGGGCCGGGCCGCGGCCTCCAGCCAGCAAGAGGAGCCCACCCCGGCCCCCGCCGCCCGCCGCGGTTCCAGCCGGCAAAGCCCCCTGGAGGCCTTCGCCACCAGCGCCTTGCGCTCCGTCGGCAGCCAACTGGGCCGCACCCTGGTACGCGGCCTGCTGGGCTCCCTGATGGGCAGCAGGCGATGACCCAGGGCGCCGAGGCGGAATCCAACCCAGGTCCCGGCGCCTTTCGGCGACCGCTGGCTGAGCGCGGCCAAACCTTGGCCGAGGGCAGTGAAGGTCTGGCGTCCGAGCCAAACCGAGACCCCGAAGAGCCCCGCATCGACTCCAAGATCGGTGACACCCACCTGACCCTCCTCGGCACCGCTCATGTCTCCCGCGCCAGCGCCGACAAGGTGCGGGAACTCCTGGAGCAGGAGGACTATGACGCCGTGGCGGTGGAACTCTGCCCCAGCCGCTATCAGGCCCTCCTGGACCCGGACGCCCTGGCACGCATGGACCTCTTCGCCGTCATCCGCCAGGGGCGCGTGGCCATGGTGGTTGCCAGCCTGGCCCTGGCCGCCTACCAGCAGCGCCTGGCGGATCAGTTCGGCATCGAGCCGGGGGCCGAGCAGCGCATGGCCATCGCCCAGGCCCGTGAACGGGGTCTGCCCGTCCTGCTGGTGGATCGCGAGATCGGCGTGACCCTCAAGCGCGTCGCCGCCAACCTAAGCTGGTGGAAGCGCCTCGAACTCTTTTCCGGCCTCGTCCTCACCCTGGTCTCCCACGACGAGGTCCCCGAGGCGGAGATCGAGCGCCTCAAGGAGGGTGATGTGCTGGAGACCACCTTCGCCGAATTCGCCCGCAACCGGCAAGATCTCTTCCTCCCCCTCATCGACGAGCGGGATCGCTACATGGCCGCCCGCCTGCGGGAGGAGATCGAACGGGAGGGCCACGGCCGGGTGCTGGCGGTACTGGGGGCCGGCCACCTCAAGGGCGTCGCCGGCTACCTGCGGGCGGTCGAGCCCGAACCCAGCCCGGACGCGACCTCGGGGACGCAACTTGAGCGCCGCGCCGCGCCAGGCCCGGACCCGCGCCTCGAAATCGAGGCACTGGAGCGTCTGCCTCCGCCCAGCCCCTGGCCCAAGCTCGTATCCTGGCTCATCCTGGCGCTCATCCTGGCCGGCTTCGCTTTCGGCTTTGCCCAAAGCCCCCAGGAAGGCTGGTCAATCGTCTGGGACTGGGTCCTCATCACCGGCACCCTCTCCGCCATCGGCACCCTCCTCGCCGGCGGGCACCCCCTGACGGTGCTGACGGCCTTCGTCGCGGCACCCCTGACCACCCTCAACCCCGCCATCGGCGCCGGCATGGTGACGGGCCCGGTGGAACTCTATCTGCGCAAACCCAACCTCGGCGACTTCGGCCGCCTGCGCCAGGATGCGGCCCAGTTCCGAGGCTGGTGGCGCAACGGGGTGCTACGCGTCCTGCAGGTCTTTCTCTTGAGCAACCTGGGCGCCGCCATCGGCACCTATGTCGCCGGTTTCCGCATTTACGACCGGTTATTCTCCTGAGCCCCCGGTTCCCTTGCCCTCACGGGTGATTGGGCTCTCGCAACAGCAGGGCTGGAGCGGCCGTGAGGACAGGGGCTGACAGGACCCAGTCGCCACGCCGCGGCTAAATCCGGCCAGGTCTAATCCCACCAAAAAAGGGTAAACTTCCCCCTTCGCCTTACCGCCTCCCTCAGGATCCAGCCCCGTGAGCGATTACAAGAACACCCTCAACCTCCCCAACACCGGTTTTCCCATGAAGGCGAACCTCTCCCAGCGGGAACCGGAGTTGCTCGCCCACTGGGAGGCCATGGA
Source organism: Chromatiaceae bacterium (assembly GCA_049290655.1). Taxonomy (GTDB): domain Bacteria; phylum Pseudomonadota; class Gammaproteobacteria; order Chromatiales; family Chromatiaceae; genus M0108. The sequence goes on from JBATOB010000037.1 coordinate 4,762, forward strand.
CCTCTACGGCCAGATTCGTGCCGCCCGCGTGGGGGCCAAGCAGTTCATCCTCCACGACGGTCCGCCCTACGCCAACGGCGACATCCATATCGGTCACGCCGTCAACAAGGTGCTGAAGGACATCATCGTCAAATCCCGCACCCTGGGTGGCCTGGACGCCCCCTATGTGCCGGGCTGGGACTGCCATGGCCTGCCCATCGAGCTCCAGGTGGAAAAGAAGGAGGGCAAGCCCGGCGCCAAGATCAGCGCCGCCCAGTTCCGGCGCGCCTGCCGCGACTATGCCGCGCGCCAGGTGGACGGCCAGCGCCGCGACTTCAAACGCCTGGGGGTCTTTGGCGACTGGGAGAACCCCTACCTGACCATGGACTTCCACTTCGAGGCCAACATCATCCGCGCCCTAGGGGTGATCCTGGCCAACGGCCATGTCCAGAAGGGCTACAAGCCGGTGCACTGGTGCATCGACTGCGGTTCCGCCCTCGCGGAGGCCGAGGTGGAATACGCCGATAAGGAGTCCATCTCCATCGACGTCCGCTTCCCGGTCCTGGACGAGGAGGCCCTCTTCACCCGCTGTCACTCGGTGCCCAACGGGCGCGGCGACGGCCCCCTGTCCGTGGTCATCTGGACCACCACCCCCTGGACCCTGCCGGCCAACCAGGCCGTGGCCTTCAACCCCGAGCTGGAATACGTCCTCATCCAGACCGAGGGCGACCATGGCCGCGAGCGCCTAATCCTCGCCGAGGGTCTGATGCGCGACAACCTGGACCGCTGGGGCATCGACCGCTACCGGGTCATCGCCTATGGCCGGGGCGACGCCTTCGATGGGCTGCAACTCCAGCACCCCTTCTATGACCGCGAGGTGCCCATCATCCTCGGGGAGCATGTCACCCTGGACGCCGGCACCGGCGCCGTCCACACCGCCCCCGGTCACGGCCTGGATGATTATCTCGTCGGCAACCGCTACGGCCTGCGCGTGGAGAACCCCGTGGGCGGCGACGGCCGCTTCCTGCCCGACACCCCCCTCTTCGCCGGCGAGCACGTCTTTTCCGCCAACGAGAAGGTGGTCGAGACTCTCAAGGCCCGGGGCGCCCTGATCCAGGCAGCACGCTTCACCCACAGCTATCCCCACTGCTGGCGCCACAAAACCCCCATCATCTTCCGCGCCACCCCCCAATGGTTCATCGGCATGGAGCGGCAGGGCCTGCGGGACGCCGCCCTGCGCGAGATCGAGGCCGTCACCTGGACCCCGGACTGGGGCCGCTCCCGCATCGAGGCCATGATGCGCAACCGCCCGGACTGGTGCATCTCGCGCCAGCGTACCTGGGGCGTGCCCATCCCCCTGCTGGTCCACAAGGAGACTGGCACCCTGCATCCACGCACCCCGGAACTGATTGAAGCGGTGGCGCGGCGGGTGGAGGGCAAGGGCGTCGAGGCCTGGTTCGAACTCCAGGCCGCGGACCTGATCGGTGTCGCCGAGGCCGCCCACTACGACAAGGTCCAGGACACCCTGGACGTCTGGTTCGACTCGGGCGTCACCCACGCCTGTTGCCTGGAAAAGCGGGAGGGCCTGAGATCCCCGGCGGACCTCTATCTGGAGGGCTCGGACCAGCACCGCGGCTGGTTCCAGTCGTCGCTGCTGACCGCGGTGGCCATGTACGACCGCGCGCCCTACCTGGGCGTCCTCACCCACGGCTTCACCGTCGATGCCAAGGGCGAGAAGATGTCCAAGTCCAAGGGCAACGTGGTGCGGCCCCAGGATGTGATGAAGACCTTGGGTGCCGACATCATCCGCCTCTGGGTCGCGGCCACCGACTATCGCGGCGAGATGAGCGTCTCCGACGAGATCCTCAAGCGCACCGCCGACGCCTACCGGCGCATCCGTAACACCGCCCGCTTCCTGCTCGCCAACCTCAATGGCTTCAACCCGGCGGTCAACCGGGTCACGGCGGCGGACATGCTCGAACTGGACCGCTGGGTCGTGGATCGCGCCCACCAGCTCCAGGAGGAGATCATCGCCGCCTACCGGGACTACCAGTTCCACCTCATCTACCAGAAGATCCACAATTTCTGTGTGGTGGACCTGGGCGGCTTCTACCTGGACGTCATCAAGGACCGCCAGTACACCACCCCGACCGACGGCCGGCCCCGGCGCTCCTGCCAGACCGCCATGTACCACATCGCCGAGGCCATGACCCGCTGGCTGGCGCCCATCCTCAGCTTTACCGCCGACGAGATCTGGCGTTACCTGCCGGGAGAACGCGAGGGGTCGGTGTTTCTGGCCGAGTGGTATTCGGGGCTTTTTGCCCTGGACGCCGGCGATGCCTTCGACCGTGCCTTCTGGCAGCAGGTGCTGGCGGTGCGGCTCGCGGTCTCCAAACCCCTGGAAACAGCGCGCCAGGGTGGCATCATCGGCTCCTCCCTGGACGCGGAGATCGACCTCTACGCCGCCCCCGAGCTGGTCACGACCCTGGGCCGCCTGGGCGACGAACTGCGCTTTGCCCTCATCACCTCCACCGCCCGGGTCCTGCCCCTGGCGGAGCGTTCAGACGAGGCCCAGGACACGGAGCTGGAGGGCCTCGCCATCCAGGTGCGCAAATCCACCCACCCCAAATGCGTGCGCTGTTGGCATCTACGGTCGGATGTGGGGCAGGACCCCACACACCCGGAACTCTGTGGCCGTTGCGTTATTAATGTCAGCGGAGCGGGGGAGGAGCGGCGCTTTGCTTAAATCGTTTCCGTCCTTAAGGGGGCTGGCCAGATGAAGCTCATTGCCAACCCCGCTATGGCCCGCTGGCTCTGGCTATCCTTGCTGGTGGTGGTCCTGGATCAGGCCACCAAATGGCTGGCCGAGGCCCTGCTGGAACCCTTCCGGCCCCTGGCCCTGGCACCCCTGCTCAACCTCACCCTCATGTACAACGAGGGCGCCGCCTTCAGCTTCCTCTCCAATGCCGGCGGCTGGCAGCGCTGGTTCTTCGCGACCTTCGCCCTGGTCATGACCATCGCCCTGGTCATCTGGCTGGTGCGACTGGCCAAGAGCGAAGGCGTCACCGCCGCCGCCCTGGCCCTGGTCATTGGCGGCGCCATCGGCAATCTGATCGACCGTGTCCTCACCGGCCGCGTGGTCGATTTCATCGACTTCTACGTCGGCACCTGGCACTGGCCAGCCTTCAACGTCGCCGACAGCGCCATCACCCTCGGCATCGTCCTGCTTCTGGTCACCGGTTTCCGCGAGGAGCTGCGCAAGAATCCCTCCCCCGATTGACGCCACCCGGGCTTCAACCCTTGCCGATTGGGTCCTGGGCGCGAACTAGATTGCGAAGGCGCGGCGATAAGAGTGGCCTCGTCCTCCGTGGCCTGGGGCCAAGTGATAGCCGGAATCCTGACACCGAGGGCTGGGTCAGCCAGGGGTTATCCACCCGCGGTTGCCGCTCGCCCCTCAAGGCCAAAGCCAAATTCCGAGAACCATGAGCACCGGCGTGGCGAGGGTCAGGGCGACGTTGATACCCATGGGTGCCCGCAGGGCGGGAAGCAGGCTGCCGCCCTGGCTAAGAATGCGGCGGACGGCGAGATAGACCACCAGGGCGGCGGGCAGACCAAGGAGGCCGACCAGTGCCCCCGGCGGTAAGAGGCTCGCCGCGACACCCAGACCCAGACTCAGGTAGGCCAGAAGGGCGAAGAGGCCATAAACCGGGAGGGCGCCCTCAAGACCGAGGGCAATGGGCAGGGTGTCGCGGCCAACGGAGCGGTCCGGCTCCACGTCCGGAAACTGGTTGAGCAGGAGCAGGTTGTTGACGAGAAAGAAGGGCACCAGGGAGGCGACGGCGGCACCCGTGGACCAGGCACCGGTGATGGCGTAGTGGGTCCCCAGGACCATGAGGGGCCCGAAGCCCAGGCCGGGGGCGATGAGACACAACCAATGGTAATGGTTGATGCGGCTGGTGTAGAAGTAGATCAGCCCCATGCCTAAGGCCCCAATGGGCAGCAGCCCCCAGCCCACGCGGACCGAGAGGATGAGGCCGCACAGGGCCGTGAGCGCCAGGCTAATCAAGCCAATGAGGTGCACCTGCCACGCCAGGTGGGGATGGGCGACCAGGGTACCGGTACCGCCGCTGAAGGGGGTGCGCGAGGTGCGCAGATCCAAGCCGGAGCGGAAGTCCTCGTATTCATTCAGGGCATTAACGCTGATATGGGCGAGGGTGGCGCCAATTAGGACAATGAGGGCCGCCCCGCCATCCAGGGGCCGGTTTGCGCTGGCCGCGACCACCACCCCGAGCAGGACGGAGACCGGCGGTAGCAGCAGGAAATTAGGACGGGTTGAACCCAGGGCGGCCAAGTTGGCTGGCTTCGTCATCGGAGGCATCTCCATCGCGCTTCGGGGCAAGTGGGAGGACAGCCAAACCACAGCCTCTAGGTGTTGCCCCGGGGACATCGCAGGGTCAAGAGGCCGAAAATCCTTGGTGAGGGGCCTGGACCCGCCCGCGGGGCGGATCCGTGGGGGTCATCAGTCGATGTTGCCCTTCTGGTGCTGATCGTAGAGGTAACCGCCCAAGGCACCGACACCCGCGCCAATCAGGGCGCCAGCGCCGGCCTGAGCGCTCAGGGAACCGATGAGGGCGCCGCCCGCCGCGCCCATGAGGGCGGCGCTGCCGGCCCGCTCACCCGTGGTGGTACCACAGCCGGTCAGGGTCATGGCCGAAAGGGCCAGGATGGAAACAGTCACAATCTTTTTCATAAGGATCTCCAAAGTCGAGCGATTTAGCGGTGCAATCGCCCCAGGAAGGGGTGTCGTGGCCGTCTTACTTCTTGCAAGGGTACTTGGCCGCCAGGGCACGCACCAGGCCGACGACGGGCTGCTCCCCCATCAGCTTCTTGTCACTGGCCTTCTTCTCGGCCCAGGCCAGAAAGGCGATACGCCCTTCCTCGGTGGTGGCCGTCCTGGGGGCACAGATCAGGGGCTTGAGCTTCTTGCGGTCGGTCACTTGATCGTGGTATTGGACCGTGGCCTCGATGAAGGCCTTACAGGCAAGGGTCGCCGTCAGATACTCGGGGGCCGTAGTTGGGACCGAGCAGACCTGAATCAGGTCCTCGGTGGAGTCGAAGCGGAAATCCGCGTCCTCGATCGCCAGGGCGGACGAGGACAGGAGTCCCGTCAGGGCGGCAACGGCGAAAGAACTACTCAGGAGCCTGGTTTTAGCTCTCATTAGGAATACTCTCGTGGGTGGGTGAATCCGGCGAGCCGAGGGGCTGGCCGGGCAAAGGGGGCGGAGATAATGAGACGGGAATTATCGGCCCCCGACCATCCGGCGTCTAGCCTGCCGGCCGGCTCGGGCTCGCCTGGGATCAGGGCATCAAAAGCAGCTCGGCAGACCCTCGGCCAAGTGAGGGTGACGCAGGTTCAGGCCCAGTTCCTCCCGCAGCCGGCGGTTGCTCAGTCGCCGGGATTCGGCCAGATAGGACATCATGCCCGGAGACAGTATCCCCGCGGCCTCGCTCAGCGGCAAGAGGGGGGGCCGCGGCAGCCCGGCGGCGTCGGCGACGCGCAGGAAATAGTCGGTCATGGTGGAGGGATGACCATCGCAGACGTTATAAACACGGCCCGTCTCGCCGCGCGCCATGGCGGCGACGCAGGCGGCCACCAGGTCGTCGGCGTGAATGCGATTCGACCAGGGCGACTCCTCCTCGCGCACCAGGGGCAGGGCCTGACGGATACGCTCCAAGGGCAGACGGCCTGGCCCATAAATGCCCGCCACCCGCAGAATCACCAAGTCAGCGCCCGATTCCCGGCTCCAGGCCCGCAGGGTCTCCTCCGCATCCCAACGCCGCAGCGAGCGACCGGCCACCGGCGCCGGCGGCCGGGTCTCGTCCACCCAGTC
>JBATOB010000038.1:0-3612 GCA_049290655.1 Chromatiaceae bacterium
GCGCCAGGCTGCTAGCGCTCATCCTTCTTGGATTTGGACTTGAATTTCGACTTATCCTTTTCCGCCTCCTCCCGCTCTTCCTCCAGGATGTCAAGCCGAGCCTGGATCTCGGATGCCTCGTGGAAGCCGATCCCGGGCGTGCGCAGGGCATATTGCATTTGGTGGATGGCGGGCTCCAGGTCACCCTGGAGGTAGAGGGACTCACCCCGGTAGCGGTGCGTGGCGGTCTTCTTGCCAGATTTGAGGGCGGCATCTGACATCAGTTGATACATGGAGGCCGAGCCAGGCCTTTGCCTGGCCGCGCCCTCTAGGGTAGCCAGGGCGCGGTCAGCCTTGCCGCCGTCGACGAGGGCCTCGGCATAGGCGATCCGCAGGGGCCGGTTGTCCGGGTTCAGGCCCACGGCCGACTGGAGTTTGCGGATAGCCTCGTCGTTGGCGCCGAGTCTGGTGTCGATGCGGGCATCCAGAACAATGAACTCCGCCAGATGCGGGTGTTCCTTGACCAATTCGGTGGCGAGATGACGGGCCTCCTGGGTCTGGCCAGCGCGTGACTGGGCCAGGGCCAGGCCATAGGTCTCCGCGATGCGATTGCGGACGCGCCCCGCGTTCAGGTTGGCTTTGAAGTGGGCGATGGCCCTTTCCGGGTCCTTGAAACCCAGTTCCCGAAGATGGGCGCGGGTTAGGTGGAAGCGCAGGTCGTCGGCCTTTTGCTTGTAGCCGTAATGCTCGGCGCGGGCCAGGGCGTCGGCGATGCGGTTAGGGTTGACCGGGTGGGTACGCAGGAATTCGGGGGCACTGGTGTCGCTGGTATGGCTGGATTTGCTCATCCGCTCGAAGAAGCCCGGCATGGCAAAGGGGTCATAACCCGCGTCCGCCAGGGTGGAAATACCGATGCGGTCCGCCTCCTCCTCATTGTGACGGGTAAAATTGATCTGGCGTTGGAGGGCCAGGCCCTGAATGCTGGCGATGGCCGCCATGCCCGCATTGGCGTCCACCTGAGCCCCAAGAATGGCGGCGGCGATCATGAGCAGGGTGGCGGGGATGGCAATCTGTTGCTGATCCTCGATGGACCGCATCAAATGGCGCTGGCTGACATGGGCGATTTCATGGGCCATGACCGCCGCCAGTTCCGACTCGGTCTCGGACGTGGTCACCAGACCGGCGAAGACCCCGATCTGCCCGTCGGGGCCCGCAAAGGCGTTGACCATCGGCTGGTCGATGAAAAAGAAGGTGAAGTTGCCCCCGCTGGCCTCGGAGGAGGCCACCAGCCGTTCCCCCAGATCCTCGAGATAATCCGTCAGCAGCGGATCATCCAGCACGGGCAGGGCCTTGCGTACGCTGCGCATGAAGGCCTTGCCCAATTGCCGCTCCTGGGCACCGGTCATGACGGTGTTCGCGGAACTGCCGAAATCCGGCAGCTTAAAGGGGTCATCCGCCCGAATACTGGCCCCGGTTACCAGCAGACCGGCGAGGAGGGCAAGCGCGAAGCGGGGAACACGGGGAAGGCTTTTCATGGGTCAAAGGGACCAGCGATGAGGGACAGGGTTTCCCTTTGATTATGCCCCGGAGCCACGCTGGCGAGAATGGAAAAAGCGGGGAAGCCCTCAATTGAGCTGAATGCGTTGCCCCCACGGCACCTTGGCCTGGCCCTTGACGAGCCAGATCACCGCGAAATTCGGCTCCAGGGGCGGGAACTCACCCTCGGCATCGGTGAAATAGACTAGGAGATCGGGGCGGACGCCGGCGCGGTCAACCCATTCAAAGACCGGCTGGAAGCGGGTGCCACCCCCGCCTTTCATCGCCTCGGGGCGGCGAAACTCCTCCCAGGGCTCGTAGAACCAGGGCGAGCCCGGGCAGAGGCAGGCATCGCAGGCCAGCAAGGTGACGCGGGCGCGGACCTGGCCCTTGAGGGCGTCGATCTCGCCGATGAACTCCTGGATCTCCGCATCCTTGATGGAGCCCGAGATATCCACCGCCACCACCAGCTCCAATTGCTGGCTGCGCAGGGCCGGCCGTATGAAGTCGCCCTCGCGCCGGGAGGGACGGCTATAGCTGAAGTCGTCGCGGGCCGTGGCGCTCATGAAGCGGGCCAGGAGTTGGCGCCAGGGGACCTGGGGCTGGAGCAGCCGGTCGATGAGGCGCGCCAGCTCGCCGCCGAGTTTGCCATGATGCATGGCTTGCTGAGCGGCGCCGGCGGTACGTTGATGCCATTGTACGGCCAGGTCCGTCTGCTCGTCCGGGCTGAGGGGGTTGGGCTGGGGGGCACCATCCGCATGGTCCTGGCCCTGGCCTTCCCCGGGTTGTGGCTGAATACCACCACCCTGTTCGCCGGATTTCGGATGGGGTTCGTCCCCCTGGTTGGACTTGTCCAGATCCTTCTCGGACAGGCCGGACTGGTTGCCACCCCGCTGGTTGTCCGCGTCATAGACGTGCCGATCCAGGGTCTCGGCGTCGTCCTCTTCTTCCAGCAGCGGGTAGATCTCCTCCGCCGTCAGGCCCTTGAAACGGGGATTGTGCAGGGCCGCGGCGGGTGGCGTCAGGCCATCGTCGATCAGCAGGGGGTTGATGGCGTGATCGCAGGCCAGGTCCCATTTACGCCGGACCCGGTGCTGGCGGCGGGCGAAGTGGGACAGGGCGCAGTGCAGGGCATCATGGGCGAGCACGAACTGGGTCTCGTCCAGGCTCAGGGCGGCGATATAGGCGGGGTTGTAGTAGAAGGCGCGGGCATCTGTGGCCGTGGTGGGACACCAATCCGGGTCCGCCGCCTTGATGGGCAGCCGCAGGGCCAGGGCACCGAGAAAGGGCTTATCCAGGATCAGCCGGGTGCGGGCCGCGGCTAGCTTGATTTCGATGGCCTTGCGTTGCGCGTCCATGATCAGGCGTAGAGCATGAGGTCGGAGATGGATTGGGCCCAGCTGCCAAAGGCGGGGGCCTCGAACAGCCGGTTGCCGATGGCGCGGTGCAGGTCGGAGACCAGCATGACGCCCATTTCCCGCTGGGGGAAGCGTCCGGCGTAGGCCAGGATATGGCCGATCTTCTCGGTGCCCTCGGGTTCGGCTTGGCAGCGAATGGCGCGGCCCACCAGGGCGGCGGCGACCGCGTACTGGAGGTCGATCTCGCGCGGCACCGGCACCTCCTCGCCGCGCAGGATGGCATCCAGGTCCGGCATCCGGTCCAGGCTGTTGATGAAGGCGTTCAGCTCGATACCCGCCGCCGGGCCAACGCAGCCCTGGAGGGCGCCCTGCAGCAGATCGGCATCGTCCTCGAATTTGCGCAGTCCGCGGTGGGCGAATTCCCAGGAGCGGGGCGTGGGGAAGGCGATCGGGTTGTGGGCGGGGTCGAAGTCAAATAGCAGCTCCGGGCGGAAGCGCAGGAAGGCGATGACGCGCTCGTCGATCTCGTGGGTATAGGCCCAGGCAACCCAGTCGTCCAGGTGAGTGTCCACCTCGAAGTGGGAGAAGCGGTTGGCCAGGGGCGCCGGCATGGCATAGGTGACCCCCCGGTCGCCCTGGCGGTTGCCAGCGGCGAAGATGGCCCAATACTCCGGCACCTCGTATTCGCCGAGGCGGCGGTCCAGGATCAATTGATAGGCGGCGGCGGACACCGCGGGTG
>JBATOB010000039.1:0-4003 GCA_049290655.1 Chromatiaceae bacterium
TGCCACGCCAGGATATGCCGGCTACTCCCCAAACGGCGGAGGCGGTGGATCTGCGGGACTGGCGCGTCATGGCCATGAATAATCTGGTGGTGGGTCAGATCAACCGCCGGCCCGACGGCCTGTACCAGGTGGACTTCGCCCTCATGGATGTTTATAGCGGCGAGCAACTGGCGAATATGAGTTTGCCAAGCAGTCCCACCGAACTGCGCTACACCGCCCACCGGATCGCCGATATCATTTACGAGCGCCTCACCGGCGCCCCCGGTGCCTTCACCAGCCGCCTGGCCTATGTCACCAGCGAGTGGGGGGTGGAGGGCCAGCGGGTGACGCTGCGGGTGGCGGACGCGGACGGCCACAACCCCCAGACCATCGTCTCCTCCAAGGAACCCCTCATGTCCCCAGCCTGGTCGCCGGATGGCCGCCGCCTGGCCTACGTCTCCTTCGAGAATCGTCAGACCGCCGTCTTCGTTCAGGAGTTGGCCACGGGCCGGCGCGAGCGGGTGGCCTCCTTCCCGGGCATCAACAGCTCGCCGGCCTGGTCCCCGGATGGCAACCGCCTGGCCCTGACCCTGTCTCGGGACGGCAATCCGGAGATTTATATCCTGGATCTGAACTCCCGCGCCACGACCCGCTTGACGAATAGTCCTGGCATCGACACCGAACCGGCCTGGTCGCCGGATGGCGGCGAGATCTACTTCACCTCCGGGCGCGGCGGCGATCCCCAGATCTATCGCATGCCCGCTCAGGGTGGCGAGGCCACGCGCGTGACCTTCGAGCGCGACTATAACGGTCGCTCCTCTCTGTCGCCGGATGGGCGCTCCCTGGTGCTGGTGACCCGGGTCAATGGCCAGTTTCGCGTCGCCCTCATGGATTTGGCGACCCGCTCCACGCGCCTGCTGAGCCGGGGCGGGCTGGACGAGTCGCCGAGTTTCGCGCCGAATGGCAGCATGGTAATTTACGCCACCCAGAACAATGGTCGCGGGGTCCTGGCCGTGGTCTCCACCGACGGTAAGGTCGGCCAGCGCCTCTCCCAGGATGCGAGCGAGGTGCGCGAACCGGCCTGGTCCCCCCCGCCGCCCTGATCGGCGCCACCCGGAGCAAGCCCATGAATAAGCCAATCACCCCGATCGCCGTCCTGATGATCGCGACCCTGGGGATCGCCGGATGTTCCAGCGAGCCCACCCAGGGTACCGCTCCCAAGACAGCCCCGGGCGGGGGTGCCGTCACCGCCGGGGCGGTCGACCGCGCCCTGCCTCCAGGATTAAATGACCCCAACAGCCCGCTGTCCCGTCGCGTCATCTACTTCGATTACGACAACAGCAATATCAAGCCCGAGTTTGTCGAGGTGTTGCGGGCCCACGCCCGTTATATCGCCACTACCCCCAAGGCCAAGGTGATGCTGGAGGGACATACCGACGAGCGCGGCACCCGCGAATACAACCTGGCCCTGGCCGAGGATCGCGCGGGCGTCGTGCGGCGCTTCATGCGCGCGGAGGGCGCGGCCGAGTCCCAACTTGGTATCCTGAGCTTTGGCGAGGAAAAGCCGACCCAGCCCGGGCAGGGCGAACAGATCTGGGCGTTGAATCGCCGCGTCGAACTTGTTTATTGAGGCCATCCCTATGCATCGCCATCGCCTTTCCCTCGCCATCGTCAGCCTGGTCGCCCTGTCGCCGGCCTGGTCGTCCGCCGCCGATATCGAGGGTCGCGTGACCCGCATCGAAAATATGCTCGACAACCAGCGGGGTTCCGAACTCACCCTCCAGGTTCAGGGCATGGAGCGTGAACTCCAGCGTCTGCGCGGCCTGGTCGAGCAGCAGAAGCACGAACTCGAAAGCCTCAAGCGTTCCCAAGGGGAACCAGCCTCGGCGGGGGCTGGCCGTTTGAGTGGTCCGGTGGGGCAGGGGGTATCGGCTCAGCCGGGGGAAACCGCGGTTGAACCAGCAGTGGCGCCAGCGGCCCCGGCACGGGAGCCGGCCTCCGCCCCCGTGGGGGAGGTGGCGAGATCGCGCGCGGGTGTCGAGTCAAAGGTGCCGCCGCTCACCTCCGTCGCGACCCCCGAGCCAGCCGTGCCCGAGGAGACCCGGCCCGCCCCGGTGACGCCCCCAGCGCCGCCGGTGGCGGAGCAGGCCCCATCGCCGTCGCAAGGCGAGCAAGAGGCCTACATCAAGGCCGTCGAGCCCCTCAAGCAGCGGCGCTTCGAGGAGGCGTCCGTCGCCCTGACCGACTTCCTGGCCAGGTATCCTAATAGCGCGAACGCCGATAAGGCCCACTTCTGGCTCGCCGAGACCCATTACGTCAATCGCAACATCTCGGCGGCCCTTGCGGAATTTCAGGGCGTCCTCAAGGACTACCCCAAGAGTTCCAAGGTGCCTGGCGCCCTGCTCAAGATCGGTTACATCCAGGACGACGCCAAGGACCCCAAGGCCGCTCACGTCACCCTGGAGGAGATCATTCGCCGTTTCCCTCAAAGCGGCGAGGCCCGTCTCGCCCAGACCCGTCTGGATCAAATGCGCAAGGAAGGCCGTTAACCTTCAGTGCCGCGCGCCCTCTCGCGCGAGTTTAAGGGTGCTCCCTTACCGTGGGCGAGAAAGGTATTAGCATCGCGCGCCCCCCTCGGGGACAGGCCAGTGCCCGCATCAGGGCCGGCGCTCGATTTGGCGGATGAGGGTGTCGTAGCGTTCCCCCAAGGCCGCGGGCATGCCTGCCTCCTTGGCGCCGGCGCAGCCACCGGCCTCCTTGAGCTGGGCGAGAAAGTCTTCCTGTAACCGCGTCTGGGCCCGGCGGTAGGAGCCTTCCGGGAAGAAGTCGTCCTGGACCTCCAGCACCGTCATGCGGAACTTGCTGGCCAGGGTCTTGTTCAGGTTGTTGGTGCGGCGGCCGGACTGGTCGCTACGGCAACGGGCGTTATAGAGGTCGAGATCAGCGGCGGCGGTCACGGCCTCGACCAGCAGTCGTTGGGTATTCTCGTCTGGCAAGGGCTGAGCCGAGGCCAGCCCGGACGCCAGGACCAGCGCCGCCAGGACGCCGGATTGCCGCCGACCGGTGGGGTGGGGGGTGCTCATGGGTGCCCTGGGGTCAACTCTGCCCATAGACGGGAATGGCGGCCCCGCTCACGGCGCGGGCGGCGTTGGAGACCAGGAAGAGGATGACGTCGGCGAGGGCGGCGGTGGTCACCCAGCGGCTCGGGTCCGCGTTCGGCATGGCGGCGCGGTTCTGGGGCGTGTCGAGGGTGCCGGGAAGGACGCAATTCACCCGGATGCCAGCGTCCCGATGCTCCTCGGCCAGGCTCTCGGTGAGACGGATGACCACGGCCTTGGCGGCGCAGTAGGGGGCCATGTGACCTTGGCCTTTCAGGGCGGCACGGGCGGCCACGTTGACGATGGAGCCGCCGCCCACCGCCAAGAGGTGGGGGATGACGGCGCGGCAGCTATTGAAGACGGTACGCGCATTGAGGTCCATCATCTGGTCCCAATCCGCGTCCGGGGTCTCGTGGAGGGGCGGCCCCATGGTGAAGCCGCCGGCGACATTGGCCAGGATGTCGATGTGACCGAAGCGCGCCATGACGGCGGCGATGGCCTCTTCCACCCCTTGGGGAGCGATGAGATCGACGGTGAAGGCCGCGTTCTCGCCACCCACCAGGCCCGAGCGCGCGGCCTCCAGGGCAGCGGCGTGGTGGCCGAGGAGGGCGATGCTCGCCCCTTGGGCGGCCAGGGCCTGGCAGACGGCCTGACCGAGATTGCCGGCGGCGCCGGTGACGATAGCGACCTTGCCCTTGAGTTCTGGCATGGGTGGACTCCCGATGGTTGTCGTTTAACGGGTCGGCGGTCCCCGCCTCCCAGTGCCGGGGGGCAATCCCTGGGGTCGGGCCAGTCTCGCCGGCTCCTTGCCTGCTATCATAGCCGCATCTTCCGGGCTTCGGACACAGATGCCGTGGATTCACCCGCGCCTAAGCTCTCTCCCCCCTCACCCCGAAACAGGTTTGCCCCGCCGTCATGAGCGAATG
>JBATOB010000040.1:0-36166 GCA_049290655.1 Chromatiaceae bacterium
GTCGATCTCCTCGTCGGTTGGCCAGATGTCCCGCAAGGTCACCGGGTGACCCTGGGCGTCGATACCCAGCACGTCCTGCTCGATGTCGAAACGGATGGTGCCGGCGATGGCGTAGGCCACCACCAACGGCGGCGAGGCCAGGAAGGCCTGCTTGGCATAGGGGTGGATACGGCCGTCGAAGTTGCGGTTGCCCGAGAGCACGGCGGTGGCATACAGATCCCGGTCAATGATTTCCTGCTGGATTTTCGGATCCAGGGCGCCGGACATGCCGTTGCAGGTGGTGCAGGCGTAGGCGACGATGCCGAAGCCAAGCTTTTCCAACTCGGTCAGCAGGCCGGCTTCTTCCAGATACAGCCTGGCGACCTTGGAGCCCGGGGCGAAGGAGGACTTGACCCAGGGCTTGCGTACCAGACCCAGCGCATTGGCCTTCTTGGCCAGCAGACCGGCGGCGACCACGTTGCGCGGATTGGAGGTATTGGTGCAACTGGTGATAGCGGCGATGATCACAGCGCCATCCGGCATCAGGCCTTGCTGCTCTTCGGCCAGCGCCTTGTCCAAATCGACGGCAATGCCGCGCTCGGCCAGCGTGGAGGTCGGCAGGCGGCGGTGCGGGTTGGATGGGCCGGCCATGTTGCGCACGACGGTCGAGAGGTCGAACTCCAGCACGCGCTCGTAATCGGCTGCAATCAGCGCATCGGCCCACAGGCCCGTAGTCTTGGCGTAGTTCTCGACCAGGGCCACCTGCTCCGGCTCGCGACCGGTCAGCTTGAGGTAGTCGATGGTCTGCTGGTCGATGTAGAACATCGCCGCCGTAGCACCGTATTCCGGGCACATGTTGGAGATGGTGGCGCGGTCGCCGATCGTCAGGCTGGCGGCCCCGTCGCCGAAAAATTCGACCCAGGCGCCGACCACGCGCGACTGGCGCAGAAACTCGGTGAGGGCTAGCACGATGTCGGTGGCGGTGATGCCCGGCTGACGCTTGCCGGTCAGCCTGACGCCGACGATATCGGGCAGGCGCATCATGGAGGCGCGGCCGAGCATGACGGTCTCGGCCTCCAGTCCGCCGACACCGATGGCGATCACGCCCAGGGCGTCGACGTGCGGGGTGTGGCTGTCGGTGCCGACGCAGGTATCCGGGAAGGCGACGCCATCGCGGGCCTGGATCACCGGAGACATCTTCTCCAGGTTGATCTGATGCATGATGCCGTTGCCAGCCGGGATCACGTCGACGTTCTTGAAGGCGGTCTTGGTCCACTCGATGAAGTGAAATCGGTCCTCGTTACGCCGGTCCTCGATGGCGCGGTTCTTCTCGAAGGCGTCCGGATCGAAACCACCATATTCCACCGCCAGCGAGTGGTCGACGATCAGTTGGGTCGGCACCACCGGGTTCACCTGGGCCGGGTCACCACCCTGCTCGGCAATCGCATCACGCAGGCCAGCCAGGTCCACCAGGGCGGTCTGGCCGAGGATGTCATGGCAGACGACCCGGGCCGGGTACCAGGGGAAGTCCAGGTTACGCTTGCGCTCGATGAGTTGCTTGAGCGAGTCGGTCAGGATCGCCGGATCACAGCGGCGCACCAGTTGTTCCGCCAGCACGCGCGAGGTGTAGGGCAGCTTGTCATAGGCGCCGGGCTGGATCGCCTCGATCGCGGCCCGGGCGTCGAAGTAATCCAGATCGGTACCCGGCAGGCGTTTGCGGTGGGTGGTGCTCATGATCAGCGCTGCTCCAAGGGCACCCAGGGCCGGTTATCGAGACCCACATAGGTGGCGCTCGGCCGGATGATCTTGTTGTCGATGCGCTGCTCGATGATGTGGGCGGTCCAGCCCGCGGTGCGGGCAATGACGAAGAGGGGCGTGAACATGGGGGTGGGAACGCCCATCAGGTGGTAGCTCACCGCCGAGAACCAGTCCAGGTTGGGGAACATCTTCTTGATGTCCCACATGATGGTCTCCAGGCGCTCGGCGATGTCATACATGAGGTGATCGGTGGTGTCGTCGGCCAGGGCCTTGGCGACACGCTTGATGACCTGGTTGCGGGGATCGGCGATAGTGTAAACAGGATGCCCGAAGCCAATGACGATCTCCTTGCGCTCCATGCGGGCGCGGATGTCGGTCTCGGCCTGGTCGGGGCTGTCGTAGCGGCTCTGGATGTCGCAGGCCACCTCGTTGGCGCCGCCGTGCTTGGGCCCCCGCAGGGCACCGATGGCGCCGGAGACACAGGAATAGATGTCCGAGCCGGTACCCGCGATGACGCGCGCGGTGAAGGTGGAGGCGTTGAACTCATGCTCGGCATAGAGGTTCAGCGAGGTGTGCATGGCGCGCGTTTGCAGCTTGGTGGGCTTGCGGCCATGGAGCAGATGCAGGAAGTGAGCGGCGATGGATTCGTCGTCGGTCTCGACCGCGATGCGCTTGCCATGATGGCTGAAGTGGTACCAATAGAGCAGCATGGAGCCGAGGCTGGCGATGAGGCGATCACCGATGCCGCGGGCCGCCGCCACGGGCTGGGACTCCCGCTCCGGCTCCAGGGTGCCGAGAACGGAGGCGCCGGTGCGTAGCACGTCCATGGGATGGGCGGAGGCCGGGAGCTGCTCCAGGACGTTCTTCAGCGCCGAGGGCAGGTCGCGCATGGACTGAAGCAGGCGCTTGTATTCCATCAACTGGTGAGCATTGGGCAGTTCGCCATGGATCAGCAGATAGGCGATTTCCTCGAATTCCGCGATGTCGGCGAATTCCAGGATGTCATAGCCGCGATAGTGCAGATCGTTACCCGTGCGCCCGACGGTGCAGATGGCGGTATTGCCGGCGGGGGTGCCGGAGAGGGCGACGGACTTCTTCACCTTGAGGGCGTGGGCTGCTTGTTGCTCGCTCATGTTAATACTCCAGTGGTTCTCGATCGATGTTATGGGCGCGGCGGGGCCTCCACCCCGCCGAGGGTCTGGACTCAGTCTTCCCCGCCCGTGGAAAAGAGGGCATCCAGCTTCTGCTCGAAGGCGTGATAGCCCAGGTAGTCGTACAAGTCATTGCGGGTCTGCATCATGTCCACCACCTGCCGCTGGGTGCCGTCGTGGCGGATCGCCTCATAGACCTTGAGGGCGGCCTGGTTCATGGCGCGGAAGGCGGACAGGGGATAGAGCACCAGGCCCACGCCCACGGCGCCCAGCTCCTGGGTGGTGAAGAGGGGGGTGGCGCCGAACTCGGTGATGTTGGCCAGCACCGGCACGCCCACGGCCTGGGCAAACCGCTGGTACTGATCCAGTTCGGTCATGGCCTCGGGGAAGATCATGTCCGCGCCGGCCTCGACGCAGGCGCAGGCGCGGTCAATGGCGGACTGGAAGCCCTCCACCGCTAGGGCGTCGGTGCGGGCCATGATGACAAAGCCGTCCCGGGCCGCGTCCGCCGCTGCCTTGACCCGGTCCACCATCTCCGCCTTGGAGACGATGGCCTTACCGGGGCGGTGACCGCAGCGCTTGGCCTGGACCTGGTCCTCGATATGGCAACCGGCGGCGCCGGCGCGCATCAGTTCGCGCACGGTGCGCTCGATGTTGAAGGCGCTGGGGCCCAGGCCGGTGTCGGCATCCACCAGCAGGGGGGCCTGGGTGACATAGGTGATGCGGCGCACGTCCTCGCAGACGTCGTGCAGATTGCTGATGCCCAGGTCCGGCAGGCCCAGGGAGCCCGCGGCCACGCCGCCGCCGGAGAGGTAGAGGGCGCGGTAGCCGACGCGCTCGGCCATCATGGCGTGGTAGGCATTGATGGCGCCGACGACCTGCAGGGGCTGTTCCTCGCCGACGGCTTGGCGCAACCGGGCGCCGGGGGACTGGGACGGGTTCATGAGGTGGTTCTCGCTATTCTACTAATGGGTCAGGGGGGTCGGTTGTGGCCATTCGCCGCTCAGGCGTCGCTCCACCTGCTGGCGGGAGGCACGGATGTGGCGGCGCATCAGGATCTCCGCCAGCTCGCCATCGCGCTCGGCGATGGCCTCGACGACCTGGCCATGCTCCCGCAGGGCCGTGGGCGCGCGGGGCCCGACCATGCCGAACTGGCAGCGATACATGCGCACCAGGTGGTAGAGGTCATTCTCCAGCAGGTCCTGAAGTCGGGCGTTGTGACTGCCACGCACGATGCAGAAGTGAAAGTCCAGGTCGCCCTCGCTCTGGTAATAGGCCAGACCGTGATCCTGGGCGACCTGGCGCTCGTGGAGGGCAATAAGGGCGCGCAGTTCCTCGATCTCCGCCGCGCTCATGCGCTCCGCCGCCAGTCGCGCCGCCATGCCCTCCAGGGCCTCGCGCAGGTAATAAAGATCCAGCAATTGGGCACTGGAGAGGTCTATGACCCGGGCCCCGACGTTGGCCCGGCGCACCACCAGGCTGGAGGACTCCAGCCGCCGCATCGCCTCCCGCAGCGGTCCCCGGCTAATGCCGTAGCGCCGCGCCAGTTCGGGCTCGCTCATCTTGGAGCCCGGTGGGATCTGGCCCTCCACGATCTCCCTGCGCATCCGGGTGAAGATCTGGTCGGCCAGGGTGATGTCCTGATCGATCATGGGCCTGGTTCGGATCGGGTTGCGAGGCGGCGCAGGCTGTCCCTAGGCCGTGGCGGTCAGGGCGTAGCCGATGGTCTGGAGCTTGCCCTCGATCTCGTCGAGGATGGCCGGATCATCGATGGTCGCGGGCATATTGAAGGCCTGGCCATCGGCGATGCGCTTCATGGTGCCGCGCAGGATCTTGCCGGAGCGGGTCTTGGGCAGGCGCTCGACCACGACCACCTTCTTGAAATCCGCCACCGGGCCGATCTTCTCGCGTACCAGGAGCACCAGCTCGCGATCAATCTGCTCCTCGGGCTTCTCGACGCCGCTCTTGAGAACCACCAGGCCCAGGGGGATCTCGCCCTTGAGGGTGTCCGCCACGCCAATGACGGCGCACTCGGCGACGTCCGGGTGGGAGGCCAGGACCTCCTCCATGCCGCCGGTGGAGAGGCGGTGGCCGGCGACGTTGATGATGTCGTCGATGCGACTCATGATGAAGAGGTAGCCATCCTCGTCCTTCATGCCGGCATCGCCGGTCAGGTAGTAACCCGGCTCGGAGCTGAGGTAGGACTCGACGTAGCGGTCGTCGTTCTGCCACAGGGTCGGCAGGCAGGCCGGCGGCAAGGGTAGCTTGATCATGATGCGGCCGATCTGGCCCGGGGCCTGCTCGTGACCGTCGTCGTCGAGGATGCGCACGTCATAGCCGGGCACGGCCTTGGTCGGCGAGCCGGGCTTGACCGGCAGGGGCTCGATGCCCAGGCAGTTGGCGGCGATGCCCCAGCCCGTCTCGGTCTGCCACCAGTGGTCGATGACCGGCACCTTGAGGATGTTCTGGGCCCATTGCAGGGTATCGGGATCGCAGCGCTCCCCGGCGAGGAAGAGGGCGCGGAAGCCGGACATGTCGTAGCGCTCCAGATGTTCGGCCTTGGAATCAACGCGCTTGATGGCGCGAAAGGCGGTGGGGGCGGTGAACATGACGGAGACCCCATGCTCGCTGATGACCCGCCAGAAGGCGCCAGCGTCCGGGGTGCCAACGGGCTTGCCCTCGTAGATCAGGGTGGTGCAGCCATAGAGCAGGGGTGCATAGACGATATAGGAGTGACCCACCACCCAGCCGACGTCGGAGGCGGCCCAGAAGACCTCGCCAGGCTCCATGGCATAGAGGTTCTTCATGCTCCAGTGCATGGCCACGGCATGACCGCCATTGTCCCGCACGACACCCTTGGGCAGGCCCGTGGTACCGGAGGTGTAGAGGATATAGAGGGGATCGGTGGCGGCGACGGAGACGCAGGGATGAGGCCGGGCGGCGGCCATGGCCTCATCCCAATCGAAGTCGCGGCCGGCGATCATGGTCCCCGGTTCCTGGGGACGCCTCAGCACTAGGCAACTCTGGGGCTTGTGGTTGGACATCTCGATGGCCTGATCCAGCAGCGGCTTGTAATGGACCACCCGGTTAGGCTCGATGCCGCAGGAACCCGCGACCATCACCTTGGGCTTGGCGTCCTCGATACGGGTCGAGAGTTCCCGGGCCGAGAAGCCGCCGAAGACCACGGAGTGCACGGCGCCGAGGCGGGCGCAGGCCAGCATGGCGATGGCGGCCTCGGGGACCATCGGCATGTAGATGATGACGCGATCGCCCTTGACCACGCCCAGGTTGGCGAGGGCGCCGGCGCAGCGGGAGACCTGGTCCAGAAGCTCGGCGTAACTGATGGTACGCTGGGTGCCGGTGACGGGGCTGTCGTAGATGATGGCGGCCTGATCACCGCGCCCGGCCTCGACATGACGGTCCACGGCGTTGTAGCAGGTATTCAACATACCGCCAGCGAACCAGCGATAGAAGGGGGGCTTGCTGTCGTCCAGTACCCGCTCCCAGGGCTTGTCCCAATGGATCGCCTGGGCGGCCTCCCCCCAGAAACCCTCGGGATCGGACAGGGAACGCTGATAAACCTCTTGGTATGTCATGACCATCTCTCCTCGGTAAACGATGAATGAGTGTTGTTATGATCGCGGACGCATCGGGGCGCCCGTCAGCCGCGACGGATTGTCAACAATCCGTCGCGATATTGGCAAAAATACTCTCTATTTCCGCTCTGTCAACCCCCTTTGTCGACAATACATTGTATTAGCACCCCTCTTGGCCGGCGGTGCTCGGTCATGGCGATGCCAGCCTGGCCTCCCGCCGCAGCATGCCCCGCAGGCCATAGCCAGCCAGGACCAGGACCAGGGCGACGGCGGCCAGAAAGGGTAGCCAACCCAGGTGGCGATACACCTCCACCGCCAGCCAGGAGCCCAAGCTCCCGCCCAGGTAGTAGGCGGCGATATAGATGCCATTGACCACCCCTCGATGGGGCCCGCCCACTTGGTTGACCTGGCCCGAGAGGCGGGTGTGGATCAGAAACATGCCGCCACAAAAGGCGAACATGGCCAGATAGACCCCACCCAGGGCGGACAAGGCGAACAGCCCGAGACCCAGGGCATAGAGCCCCAGGCCCAAGGCATAGAGGGGGCCCTCGGACTGGAACAGGCGGCTCAGTCGTTCCGTATTGAGGGAGACCAGCAAGCCGGAAAGGTAACCCAGATAGGCGAAGCCAATGCCAGCGGCCCCCGTGCCCGGGTCTTGATCGGCCATATGGAAGGGCAGGACGTTCAGCACCGCCGCGAAGACGAAGAAAATTGAAAAAACGGTCAGATAGGCCTGGGTGGCGCCGGGCCTCGCCATCACGACCCGAAAAACGCGCGGCGTCACCCGCACGAAGCGGCTCTCCTGGCGCCCCGGCAGGCGCAGGGTCCAGAGCCCCGTCGCCAGCAAGGCCGGTGCCCAGATGCCCAGCGCCACCCGCCAGTCCCAGACCGAGGCCACGAGACCACTGAGGGCGCGGCCGGCGAAACCGCCGAGAATGGTGGCGGCGATGTACCAGGCCAGGGACTGGCGCAGGGTCTCGGCGGTGGCCGAGGAGGCCACGAAGGTCATGAGGGCCGTGAAGAGGGCCGGCAGGCAGAGGCCGATCATGAGACGCAGGGCCAGCATCAGCCACCAGCTATCCGCCAGCGCCAGCCCGAGTTGGCACAAGGCCAATAGCAGGGCCGCCCCCGCCAGCATGGGCCGCGCCGGTACCGACACCAGCAGATAGCCATAGACCAGGGGCGCGCAGGCCAGGGGCAGCATGGCCAGGGTAATGAGGAGGGAGGCCTCCGTTGGCCCCTTGCCAAAGGCCTCCGCCAGGACCGGCAACAAGGGTTGCGGGGCATAGAGGGTGCTGAAGCCAAAGACCGTCAGCAGCAAGATGCCTAGGGGGGGACGCGTCCTGAGCGACACCATGGCCTCCTGGAAAGCGCAACCGGATTAAAGGAAATACGGTGGCCGACCGCCCCTCGCCCGGGACACGGACCTAGCTCTCGATGCCGGCCTCGGCCATGGCGACGGCGCGGAAGATGGCCCGGCCCTTGTTCATGGTCTCCTGCCATTCCAGCGCCGGGACCGAATCGGCGACGATGCCGGCGCCGGCCTGGATGTGGAGCTGGCCGTCCTTGATGACGGCGGTACGGATGGCGATGGCCGTGTCCATGTTGCCGTTCCAGGACAGGTAACCGACGGCGCCGGAGTAGATGCCGCGCTTGACCGGCTCCAGCCCGTCGATGATCTCCATGGCGCGGATCTTGGGGGCGCCGGAGACGGTGCCGGCGGGAAAGGTGGCGCGCAGCACGTCGATGGCGTTAAGACCGTCGCGCAACTCGCCGATGACATTGGAGACGATGTGCATGACGTGGGAATAGCGCTCGACGATCATGCGCTCGGTGAGGCGCACGGTGCCGATGCGGGCGACGCGGCCCACGTCGTTGCGGCCCAGGTCGATGAGCATCAGGTGCTCCGCCAACTCCTTGGGGTCGGCCAGGAGTTCCTCCTCCAGGGCCCGGTCCTCGGCCTCGGTGTGGCCGCGGCGGCGGGTACCCGCGATGGGGCGGACGGTGACGACCCCCTCCTCCAGGCGGGTCAGAATCTCCGGCGAGGAACCGACGATCTGGAAGCCGCCCAGGTCCATGAAGTGCATGTAGGGCGAGGGATTGAGGCCCCTCAAGGCCCGATAGAGATCCAGGGGGCGAGCCTGAAAGGGAATGGACAGGCGCTGGGACAGGACGACCTGCATGCAGTCGCCTTCCAGAATGTAGTCCTTGATCCGCTCCACCGCGGCCTGGAAGCCCTCCTCGGTAAAGCCCGAGACGAAGTCGGTCTCGCTGACCACCCGCGCCGGGCCGTGGGGCGGGCGCGGGGCACCCCGGCGCATGCGCTCGATGAGGTCGCCGATCCGGGCCTCGCCGGCCGCCAGGGTATCGCCGGCGGTCGGGTCCAGGTGGATGATGAGGATCATGCGCCCGCTCAGGTTATCGAAGACGACAATCTCGTCGGCGACCATGAGCAGGATATCCGGCGTGCCCAGGGGGTCGGGGTTGGGGCATTGGGCCAGCCGGGGTTCGATGTAGCGAACCGTGTCGTAGCCAAAATAGCCCGCCAGGCCGCCGGCGAAGCGCGGCATGCCCTCCGGGGTGGGGGCGACCTTGAAACGACGCTGGAAGGCGTCGATCCAGGCCAAGGGGTCGGCGGTCTCCGCCTCCTCGACCAGATGGCCACCCGTCCAGACGCGCAGGAGGTGCCCGCTCGCCTCGATGCGGGTGCGGCAGGGCAGGACCAGGATGGAGTAGCGCCCCCATTTCTCGCCGCCCTGCACCGATTCGAAGAGACAGGAATAGGGTTCCCCGGCGAGTTTGAGGTAGGCTCTGAGGGGGGTATCGAGGTCGGCGAGGACCTCGCGGACCAGGGGGATGCGGTTATAGCCCTGGGCGGCCAGGGCGGCGTAGCTTGCGGGGGTCATGGGGATCTCCAGGAGGGTGACGACGGATGTGGACGGTGATCGGCTCAAGGTCGCCTTCGCCATCGCCGCCCCGTGCCCCCCGGCGGGAGGCATTGGAGAGATCCGATCACTAGCTCCCTCGCCACCTCAGGCCGGCCCCTCCAGCAGACCCTGGACCTCGACCAGGGAGTCCATGACCGCATCCGGATGGAAGTCGCGGATATCCTGGCCATGGTTGTAGCCATAACTCATGCAAAAGATGCGAAAGCCAGCGGCCCGGGCGGCCTTCACGTCGCTCACCGAGTCGCCGATCATGAGGGCATCGGCCAGTTCAACGCCAAAATGGGCGGCGGCATGGAGCAGGGGCATGGGGTCCGGCTTGTTGCGGGGCAGGCTGTCGCCGCTGATGACGATCTCGAAGTCATCCCGGACTCCCAGGTCCCGCAGCAGAGGCTCGGTAAACTGGGCGGCCTTGTTGGTGACGCAGCCGAGCCGGTAGTGGTTGCCCATGAGCCAGTTCAGCCCCTCGCGAATGCCGGGGTAGAGGCAGGAACGCTGGGAGGTATTGTCCCGATAGAGTTCCAGAAAGATGGGGTAGGCCCGATCGAAATCGGCCGCCTCTGGCTCGCCGTTGAGCTGGCCGATGAGGGCACGGCGCACCAGGCGCTCGACGCCGTTGCCCACCCAGTTGCGCACCGCCTCCTCCCCATGGGGCGGGCGTCCCAGGCGCGACATCATGGCATCGACGCAAAAGGCCAGATCCGGCACGCTGTCCACCAGGGTGCCGTCCAGGTCGATCAGAATCATCCGGGGTCGCATCATCCGGGGACCTCAGCCGCCGACGCTGGCGAGGGCCGCGCGCATCTGGCGGAGAATGGTGTCATAGCGATGCGGGTCCTCGGCCTTGCCATGGCCGAAGAGGCCGGAGCCAGAGACGAAGGTATCGGCCCCGGCGGCCTTGATCTCGGCGATGTTGTCGGCCTTGACGCCGCCGTCGATTTCCAGGCGGATGTCATAGCCGGAGGCATCGATCCTATGGCGCGCTTGGCGCAGCTTATCCAGGGTGGCGGGGATGAAGCTCTGGCCGCCAAAGCCGGGGTTGACCGACATGAGGAGAATCATGTCCACCTTGTCCATCACATAGTCCAGATAACTCAAGGGCGTGGCGGGATTGAACACTAGGCCAGCCTTGCAGCCCTCGTTGTGGATGAGCTGGAGGGTGCGGTCAATATGCTCGCTGGCCCCCGGGTGGAAGGTGATGTAGGTAGCTCCGGCCTTGGCGAAGTCCGGGACGATGCGATCCACCGGCTTGACCATGAGGTGCACGTCGATGGGCGCGGTGACTCCATGCTTGCGCAGGGCCTCGCACACCAGGGGGCCGATGGTCAGGTTAGGGACATAGTGGTTGTCCATGACATCGAAATGGACGATGTCGGCGCCAGCGGCCAGCACATTATCGACTTCCTCGCCCAGCTTGGCGAAGTCGGCGGACAGGATGGAGGGGGCGATGAAATCAGCGGCCATGGCAGTGTCTCTCCTCTTGTGCCGGAATGGCCGGTCAAGGCCCCCGGATCGGTTGTTTTGAAAGGGGGCACTCTACCCTAAGCCGGGAGGATTTTCACCCGGGCCAAGCCGGGTAAGTCACTAAATCAGGGCATCGCCCATCGCCAAATCCACCACCAACTCCCCTCGCCTCAAACCTTCCGCGCCGCGGAGATCGTTTCATAGGCCTGACGAATCTCGTGGGTCTTCTGGGTGGCGAGCTTCATCATTTCTTCCGGCAGGCCCTTGGAGACGAGCTTGTCGGGGTGGTGCTGACTCATGAGGCGGCGGTAGGCGCGCTTGACCTCGGCGTCACTGGCCTGGGGGGACAGGCCCAGCAGTTCATAGGCCTGCTCCAGGGTAGGGCCCCGCGGCTCGGCGGGCCGCCCGCCGGCACCCGCCCCGCCACCGGCGAACCCCCATTGCATGCCCGCCAGTTGTTCCATGCGGCGAAATAGAAACTCAGGGACGCCCAGTTGCTCGCGGATGTGGCCCAGGATGCGCTGCTCGGCGGGGGCGGGGACGCCGTCGGCATAGGCAGCCTGGATCTGGATCTCCAGGAACATCCGCAAGAGAGTAACGCGACGGTGGCACTCGCGCCGGAACTGGGTCAGCACCCCGTCCAGGTCGAAGTCGTCGGCCTTGCCTCTATTGAATAACTGGATAGCGGTGGCGCGCAGGTCCGCCGACAAGTCCATGCGCTGCATGACCGCCTCCGCCAGGGCAATCTCCCGCGGCGAGACCCGGCCATCGGCCTTGGCCATGTGGCCCAGGACAGAGAAGGTGGCGGTAAAGAAGGCGGTCTGCACCCGCTCCCGATCGCCGGGGTCCAGTTCCTCCGTGCCTTGGAGTGACGCCAGGCCCTTGTCGAGCTTGTGCCCGAGGACACCTCCCAGCAGGGCGCCCAAGGGTCCCCCCAGCACGAAGCCCAGGGCCCCGCCAACCACCTTGCCCCACCACGCCATGCCGATTTACCCCGCTTTTGGTCTATTAGCCGCGTCGTGAGGCTTAGTGGCTAAAAGAGTAAACCCATTAGGGTCGAAAGGCCACGAACACCACGCTGGCCCCTCGCCGATCAGGATGGCAGCCGGGGGGAGGCGCCGCCAGCCTGCCCCCGGTTGCGACAGGATGAGGGGCGGCCATCGCCTTCCTGGCCATCCTGAAAATGTTATACCCTAATATACACACAGAGCCCGTCAATCTTCGGCATACAATTAGGAGGGCGGGTGACGGCGGTTGGGGGTGTCGACAGCAGGGATGCTGTCGTCAAGCCTACCGGGAGGTATTCACGGCGTCCCCCAACCACCCCCACCCGACCCTGAAAACCGAAAACGCAGGTGTGTTCGGTATTTCTGCTAAGCCGAAATATCACCCCGGTCGGCGGGCTTTCATCCATGACCGCAAGAGCCTTTGTCCATGCGCTACCCCCTGATGTGGCTCACCCTCCTTTGGCCCCTGGCAAATCTGGCCGCCCCCTTGGAGGTGTTCGTCAGCGTCTTGCCCCAGGAAACCTTCGTGGCCAGGGTGGGGGGGGAACATGTCAAGGTGGGCGCCCTCACGCGGCCCGGTCAAAACCACGAGACCTTCGAGCCCACGCCCCAACAGGTAGCGGACATCGCCCGTGCCGATCTCTTCATTGGCATCGGCATGCCCTTCGAGCAGGCCTGGATGCCGCGTCTGCGGGCGGCCAATCCCCACATGCGGGTCCTGGATGCCCGGATAGGCATTGACCTCCTGCCCCTGGATCACCATGGCCATGATGAGGATCCGGGTCATGCCGGCCAGGTCCCCACGGCGGAGGAGGCCGGGGATCCCCACCTCTGGACCAGCCCGCTACTGGCGGCGCGGATGTCGGCCAGCATTCGCGATACCCTGACCGAACTCGACCCGGCCCATGCCGAGGACTATGGCCGTAACCAGGCCCAGTTCGCCGCCGAACTGACGGCCCTGGACCAGGAAATCCGCCTTCAACTCCAGGATTTGTCCAGTCGCAAATTCCTGGTCTTCCACCCCGCATGGGGTTACTTTGCCCAGGCCTATGACCTGACACAGGTGCCGATCGAGCAGGGGGGCAAGGAGCCAGGGGCACGAACCCTGGTGACCTTAATCGAGCAAGCCAAGCGCGACCAGATCCGCGTCGTCTTCATCCAGCCCCAGTCCGACCCACGCTTCGCCGAGCAGATAGCCCGCGCCATTGGCGGCCGGGTCATCGCCATCGACCCCCTGGCCCCGGACTATGTGGCCAACCTGCGGGAGGTGGCGCGCCAAATCGCCGCCGCCGGCACCGCCAACCCATGAGCTCCCGGACCCCTGTCATCGAGGTGCGAGACCTCGGCTTTTCCTACGGCGCCGCCCAAGTGCTGGAGGGCGTCAGTCTGAGCGTGGAACCGGGGGAGTTCATCGGCATCGTCGGCCACAACGCCGGCGGCAAGAGCACCCTGCTGCGGCTCATCCTCGGGCTGCTCACCCCCCAATCCGGCCAGATCAAGGTCCTCGGCCGCCCTCCCCGCGAAGCCAGCCGGCAGCTTGGCTATGTGCCTCAATACCCCAGCTTTCCACGCGATTTCCCGATTACGGTGGAGCAGGCCGTGCTGCTGGCGCGCATCGGTGGCCCGGGTGGGGGGCGGTTCTCCCAACTCTGGCCTGGCGGCTACGGTCGGGCCGATCGCGAGATTGCCCTCCGCTCCCTGGCCGAGGTGGAGGCCCTGGACCTGGCCCGCCGTCGCATCGGCAGCCTCTCCGGGGGTCAATTGCAGCGTGTCCTGCTTGCCCGCGCCCTGGCCTGCGCGCCCCGCATCCTCCTTCTGGACGAACCCACGGCCAACATCGACCAGCGCCTGGAGGGCGACATCTTCGACCTGCTGCGGCAACTCAACGCCCGCCTGACCATCCTGGTCGTCTCCCACGACATCGGCTTCATCTCCAGCTATGTCACCCGCGTCGCCTGCGTTAACCGGACCCTGGTCTGCCACCACACCGACGCCATCGACGGCCCCATCATTCAACAGCTCTACGGGGAAACGGTGCGCATGGTGGCCCATCGCCACCCGCCCCAGGGAGCGGATCATGCGTGAATTTCTCGAAGCCCTCGCCAGCCAGGGTTTTCTCCAGTCCGCCCTTGCCGCCGGCCTGCTGGCCAGCATCGGCTGCGGCCTGATGGGGCCCTACGTAGTCGTCAAGCGCATCGCCTTCATCGCCGGGGGCATTGCCCACTCGGTGTTGAGCGGCATGGGGGCCGCCCTCTATTTCGGCTTTTCCCCCTTGGCGGGGGCCCTGAGCGCGGCGGTGCTGGCGGCGTTGCTGATCGGCTGGGTGCGGCTGCGCTGGCGGGCCGAGGAGGACACCCTGATCGGCGCCCTTTGGGCCATCGGCATGGCGGTGGGCCTGCTGTTTATCGCCAAGACGCCGGGCTATCAGACCGATCTGATGAGCTACCTCTTCGGCAATATCCTGCTGGTGCCGACGGAGAGTCTCTGGTTCATGGCCGCCCTGGACGGCCTGCTGCTGCTGCTGGTGCTGGCCTACCATCGCCAATTCCTGGCCGTGGCCTTCGACGAGGAATTCGCCCGCCTGCGCGGCATCCCAGTGACCTTCTTCTACCTGCTGCTGCTGGTGATGGTGGCGGTGACCGTGGTGCTGCTGATCCAGGTCGTCGGCCTCATCCTGGTCCTGGCCCTCCTGACCCTGCCCGCCGCCATCGCCGGGCACTATGTCCACTCCCTGGGGCTCATGATGCTGATCGCTACCCTGATCGGCGGCGCCCTCAACCTGGCTGGCCTGGCCCTCTCCTACGGTCCCGACCTGCCAGCAGGTCCGACCATCATCCTGGTGGCCGGCGGCCTCTACGTCACCTCGGCTTTGCTGTCCCGGCTGCTGGCTAAGCGCCGGGCCCAACACGCCGCCAGCGGGGACAAGCTGGGAAGAAGCCCCAACCTGGACCCTAGTCCTTGAACGGGTCTGGATCGGGATAGGTTAAAGCCGGCATCCGTCTAATCCGGTGCGCGCAGGATCAAGGTTCCGTCTCGTTGAATCAGTTCGAACCGTTTGAGATAACTCATGCCCAGCAAGACCTGGTCACCGGGCATGTTTGGCAGGACCGAGGCTCGCACCCGCCGAGCCGCCAATCCACCCAGATCGACCTCGTCAAGCAGGGCGGCCCAGGTCTGGACATCACCATTGGCGGTACGGGAAATGCGCCCCGCCCCCAGGCGCAAATCCAGGCTTTTCGCCAAATCGAGCGGCAAGGCCACATCCGTTGCTCCCGTATCGATCATAAAGATGACCGGCTCGCCATTGATTCGCCCTGGGGCGACGTAGTGCCCGGCGCGATTGCGCGCCAGCACCACCTGGGGGTGCCCCACCACATCCAGGCTGATCGCGAGGTCCCGGTTAGGATTTTCCACCTCACCCAAGAGGCGCTGAAAAACCATGACCAGTAGGGCGAGGCCAACGATCCAGGCGGCGAACAGCATGGCACGGCCGAGGCGGGAGGGGGTATCCTCGACGCTGGGTCTATCCTCGGTCATAGCAATAAGATGGCGGACAATAGATCCCGTGAGATTGGGAGTGACCTGGGTTGAGATGTGTTATAGGTGGAGGTTCCAGGGCGCGGTCTCAACGGGCAACCCCTCCGCGGCCGCTCACTGGCCGCGACCCGGGGTGAGACGCAGGCTCGGGGGCCTGATAGGATTCAGCCCATGCAGCCCACGGACATCCTTCACCGCATCCCATGGCGCGACCCCGTCCGATGGCATCGGCTCCTGGATCGGGCCGTGGCACGGCTACTGCCGCCGACCTGCGTCCTCTGCGGGGCCCCCGGTACCTTCGGGCTGGACCTCTGCGTAGGCTGCCTGGCGGACTTGCCACACAATCACCACGCCTGTTCTCGCTGCGCCCACCCCTTGCCGTGGGACCCACAAGCCACCGGGGTTTGTGGTGCTTGCCAACGCCAGCCGCCACCCCAGGACGCTAGCCATATCCCCTTTCTGTACCAGGACGCCATGCCATCCCTGGTGGTCGGGGCCAAATTTCACGGCCGGCTCAACCTGGCACGCTTGCTGGGGCTCTGCCTGGCACGCTCACTGCGTCAGGAGGGCGTAACCCGGCCGGACATCATCATTCCAGTACCCCTCCACCCCCAACGGATGCGCGAGCGTGGCTATAACCAAGCCCTAGAGATAGCCCGCTCCCTGTCCCGGGAGTTGGCCATCCCGGTGGACCCTAGTATCTGCGTGCGGCTGCGGGACACCACTCCCCAGGTCGGCCTAGAGAGGGAGGAGAGACGGCGCAATGTGCGTGGCGCCTTTGGCGTCATTCGATCCGTCGCCAGCAGACATGTAGCCATTCTGGACGACGTGGTCACGACCGGCGGCACCGCCGGCGAGGTAGCCAGGGTGTTACGTCAGGCCGGCACCGCGCGGATCGACCTCTGGGCGGTGGCGCGAACACCCTGACGCCCCACTTGGCCTCGTTTATACTGATCCGACTGATTCCCCAGTCATTAGCCGGGAGGCCAGCGGCCTGGCAGCCCCAGATAGTCGCGGGCAGCCCTGGCATCCAACTCGATCCGCGCCCGCAACTCGTCAAAGGAGGCGAATTCCCGTTCATCCCGCAACTTGAGGCGAAACTCCACCTCGGCATGACGCCCATAGAGATCGCCCGCGAAATCGAACAGATGAACCTCCAGCAGATACCGTGGCTCCTCGCCCAGGGTCGGGCGCAGACCGATGTTGGCCACGCCCGGCCAGGGGCGATCCAGGAGCCCCTCGACCATCACGGCATAGACCCCGTGCAAGGGGCTGACCCGGCGATGCAGGTTGATATTGATGGTGGGGAACCCGATGGAACGTCCGCGCTTATTACCGTGGGCGACGCGACCGCAAATGCGATAGGGCCGCCCCAACAGGTGGCGGGCCAGATCCAGTTCGCCCCGAGCCAGGGTTTCACGGATTCGCGTACTGCTCACCCGCTCGGCGCCATGGGTGATGGTGTGCAGGTCCTCGACCACAAAGCCATGTTCGGCCCCCAAGGTGCGCAGCAGGGCAAAATCCCCCTTGCGCCCACGACCGAAGCGGAAGTCGTCGCCGACCAAAAGATGGCGTGCCGCCAGGCCGTCCACCAGCAGTTCCTCAACGAAGGTCCGCGCCTCTAGGTGTGCCAGTTTGCAGCCAAACTCCAGCAGGACCACCTTTTCGATGCCGCAAGTCTTCAGGGCCGCCAGTTTTTCCCGGAGGCGGGTGAGCCGGGCCGGTGCCGCCTCCGGGGCGAAAAACTCCATGGCCTGGGGCTCGAAGGTGATGACGGTCGCCGGTAGCCCCAGCTCCCGGCCCTTGGCGAGCAACCGCTGGAAGACGGCGCGATGCCCAAGGTGTACACCATCGAAATTGCCTATGGTGGCCACGCAACCTCGGTGCACAGGTCGGAGATTGTGGAGACCGCGAATGACTCGCATGGGGATCTGGGTCCGTCTGATATCTATAAATTCAAGGGGTAAGTATTAAGCGTAAAAATCAAGCCGTAATACTCCTGGATCGCAACCGGTACCGAGCCGGTTGCAACGAGCTGTCATCGGTAACACCCGAGTAGCGAGGCTCCAGGGACGGATTATAGCCCGGGCGGTGGGATTATCTGGCAGGATCCCAACATCAGTGGACCCCTGCTGGAGGCTGTTCCGGTTGTTTGCCCGCCGCTTCACCAAAATCCCGTGGCCGCACACCCAGGGCCAGCAGGGCCAAAAAATACCCAGCCCCACCCAGGAGCATCCAGAAAAAGAGCCTCGCCAGCCGCTCGCCCCCGGTGGCGGCCAGCCAGTCGTCCAGCCCCACCAGGCTCCAGGACAGTAGAGCGCCCAGCACCAGGGCCGCCACCAGCCCCCGCGCCAGGAGCTTTCCCCAGCCTCTGGCGGGCCGGTAGGCCCCCGGTCTCATCAGGCCCCCTAGCAGGAGGCCAGCGTTGACGAAGGCGGCCAAGCTGGTGGCCAACGCCAGACCGGCATGGCCGAATGGCCCCATCCAGGCAAGGCTCAGGACCAGGTTGAACCCCAGCGCTAATAGGGCATGGCGCGCGGGGGTGCGCGCGTCCTGATGGGCGTAATAGCCGGGTGCCAGGACCTTGATCGCGATGAAGGCCGGCAAGCCGGCGGCATAGGCCATGAGGCTGAGGGCGGCCATATGGGCATCCCCGGCGCTGAATTCAGCCGACAGGAAGAGGGTCGCCACCAGAGGCTCCGCCAGCCCCACCAGCCCCACCGCCGCCGGCAGTCCCAGCAACCACACCCAGCGCAGGGCCCAATCCAGGGTCCGGGAGAAGGCCTCCGGTGAGACCCCGCCCGCCGACAAGGTCGGGCCCTGGCGAGCTAATCGGGGCAGGATGACAGTCCCCAGGGCCGCGCCTAGGATCCCGAGCGGGAATTCCACCAGCCGGTCCGAGTAATAGAGCCAGGAGATGCTGCCGGCGGTCAGGAAGGAGGCCAGGAAGGTATCCAGGAGCAGGTTGATCTGGGTCACGGAGACGCCCAACAGTACGGGCCCCATGCGGTGCAGGACCTTGCGGGTGCCGGGATGACGCCAATCGAGACTGGGACGCAACAGCAGGCCGAGCCGGGCGAGGAAGGGGAGCTGAAAGGCGAGTTGAGCCAGACCCCCGATCAGGACGCCCCAGCCCAAGGCCAGGATGGGCTCCTCCAGTCGCGGCGCCAGCCAGAAGGCGCAGCCGATGATGGCAAGATTGAGCAACACCGGGGTGAAGGCGGGGATACCGAAGTGCTCATGCAGATTGAGCGCGGCGCCCGCCAGTGCCGCCAGGACGATGAAGAACACATAGGGCAGCGTCAACCGCAGCAGTTCCGCGGCCAGGGCCTGTTGGTGGGCCTCGGCGGCGAAGCCGGGCGCGAGGGCCAGGATCAGCCAGGAGGCGGCCAGGGTGCCGATCAGGGTCAGGAGCAGGAGGCCGGCGCCCAGGACGCCGCTCAGGCTAGCGAGCAGACGGTGCAAGCCGGCGGGCCCGCCCTCGCGGCCGGTCTCGTGGAGCACGGGCACCAGGACGCTGGCGAAGGCGCCCTCGGCGAAGAGGCGGCGGAATAAATTCGGGATCTTGAAGGCGACGAAAAAGGCATCCGTGCCCGCGTCCGCCCCGAAGAGGCGCGCCAGCACCAGGTCACGGACAAAGCCGAGGAGGCGCGACAGTAGCGTATTGCCGCCGACCTGGGTCAGGGAGGCGGACAGGGAGGCCATGGGGTTGCCGGGATATCGCGATCAGGCCGTCGGGTGAGGACGGTTAGAGTTCGCCCTGATACCGCTCATCCTCGGCCTGCTGGCGCCGGGCCATCTCGACCTGACGGCGCAGGTCCCAGACCTCCTGGCGCTGGTTGACGCGCTTGTCCCAGGCCCCCGCCTGTTCCGGGACACTGAATTCGGCGAACAGCACCTGGCGCAGGAATCGGTAGCCAAACTTGAGCAGGGCCAGTTCGTTGGTCTCGATATTGGCGTAGAAGGTCTCCGGCAGGTCATAGGTGGCGCGAAACTTATCACTGAGGACAAAGCGACGGAAGGTGTCCAGGTCGTAGGAGGCCAGGAAGAAGACATTCAGACTGGTTTGGGGCGGGCGGCCCACCGTTGGCCCGGCGGAACGCTTCTTGAGGATGAGCTGGTACCACTCGCGATTGTGCTCGTCATGGGTATCGCACCCCTGCTCCAGGCGGTAATCGCCGATGCTGATGCGGCGGTCCTCCAGATGCCCCTTGCAGTGGTCCTCGCGGACCAGGGAATACTCCTGCAGGGTGTCGGTCTCCCCCGCCACGTGGCGATTGAGCAGGGCGACCGGGTAATAGCGGCAGACCGTGGGCCTGTCCTCGTAGACACTACAACCCCTGTCGCCATCGAGTAGCAGGCAGGCCCCCTCGTCGGTGGTCTTGAGCTTGACCCCGGGGGTGCCGTCGGCATCCATCTGGAAGGGGACCGTGTGCTTGGCCAGGAAGTCGGTCGTGGACAGGCCCAGACGCCCCTTGAGGCGCAGGATGTCGTAAGGGGCCAGGGTCACGTCAGCCATGCGGCAGCAGGCGTTGAAACAGGAGATGCCCGGATAGCAGCGGAAGGGGATCTCGGTCTCCTCGCCCAGCACCTCGGGCAGCACCACGCTCTGGAAGGGAATTTCGGGTCTTTCGTCACTCATGAGGGGTCTCTCAAAAAAAACCGGGCGCCTCGTGGGCGCCCGGTTCCTCGACTAGCGGCTAGCCACTAGTGCGCGGCGGCCTTGAACAGCTTGGACTTGTCGACCAGATCGACATGGGCGCGCTTGAAGCAGGTCCAGGCCTTGGTCTCCTTGTCATAGATGGAGTTGACGAAGCAATGCCAGTTCTCCTCGTCCACGAAGTTCTTGTCCATCCGATAGTAGAAGCCGGGGTAGCGGCTCTCCTCGCGGAACTGGATGTGCTTCATGTGGGCCTCGGCCGTGAGGATGCGATGGTAGTTCTCCCAGGCGCGGAGCAACTCGTGCAGGTCCTTGGCGCGCATCTTGGCCGCGTCTTCCTTGAGCATCTCCAGCTTCTCTTCCGCCACCGTCAACATATTGGCGTTGGTGGTGTAGTAGGTGGCGACGCCGGCTACATACTCGTCCATGATCTTCTGCAGACGGAACTGCAGCATCTTCGGCGTGATGTAGTTCGGGTTCACGTCGATGGCGGTGCTGTAGTCCTTGAATTCCATGTAGGTCCGCACCGGCTTGTAGATCTCCTCGACCAGGACCTCGGGAGCCGTGTCCAGCTCGGGCTTCATGTCCTTGTTGTCGATGCAATACTGGACCATGGATTTGGCGGCCATGCGCCCCTCGGCATGGGAGCCGGAGGAGAACTTGTGGCCAGAGGCCCCCACGCCGTCACCCGCCGTGAATAGCCCCTTAACGGTGGTCATGCCGCGGTAACCCCAGCTCCAGCCCTGAGGCAAGTGGGCCGGGATCTTGTCCTTATCGGCATGCAGCTCCTCGGTGGGGGCACCGAGATCGGTGGGACCGGAGGCCCAGATGCCACAGCAGCCGGAGTGGGAACCCAGGAGGTAGGGCTCGGTCGGCATCAGTTCGGAGTTCTTCTTCTCCGGCTCGACGTTCTCGCCGACCCAGATACCGCACTGACCGACGCACATGTCCAGGAAGTCTTCCCAGGCCTCGGCCTCGAGGTGCTTGACCTCGCGAGGGGACAGGGTCTCGCGCAGCTTGGCCAGGGCGGTCACGGTATCCATGTAGATGGGACCGCGACCTTCCTTCATCTCCTTGAGCATGAGGTGGTTACGCAGGCAAGAGGCAGGCACGGCAGCCTGGCCATAGGGAGGATAGTCGTTCAGCATCTCCTTGTTCTTGACCATGTACACTTCGCCATAGGCGTTAGTGGCCTGGGCCTTGAAGAGCAGGAACCAAGCGCCAACCGGGCCGTAACCGTCCTTGAAGCGGGCGGGCACGAAGCGGTTTTCCATCATGGTCAGTTCGGCGCCAGCCTCGGCGGCCATGGAGTAGGTCGAACCCGAGTTCCACACCGGATACCAGGCGCGGCCCGTACCCTCGCCCACGGAGCGGGGACGGAAGATGTTGACGCAGCCCCCGGCGGCCAGCAGGATGGCCTTGGCCTTGTAAACAAAGACCTTGTGATCGCGGACCGAGAAACCGACGGCACCGGCGACCCGGTTCTTGTCGTTCTTGTCGTTGACCAGCTTGACGATGAAGACGCGCTCCTGGACGCGGTCGGAGCCTAAGACCTTCTTGGCCGCCTCGGCGACGATCCACTTATAGGACTCGCCATTGATCATGATCTGCCATTTGCCGGAACGGACGGGCTTGCCGCCATCCTTCAGGGGGGTCATGCCCTTGGAGCCGTCGTGACGCTCGCCGTTCTCGTCCAGTTTCCAGATAGGCAGACCCCACTCCTCGAAGAGATGCACGGAGTCATCGACATGACGGCCCAAGTCATAGGCCAGGTCATCACGGGTAATACCCATGAGGTCGTTGGAGACCATGCGGGCGTAGTCAGCCGGGTCCTGTTCGGAGCCAATATAGGTGTTGATGGCGGACAGGCCCTGGGCCACGGCGCCGGAGCGGTCCATGGCGGCCTTGTCAACCAACCTGATTTTCAGCTCGATGCCCGTTTCCTTTTTTGCGGCATCCGCCCATTGCATGATTTCGTAGCCAGCACCGCAGCAGGCCATGCCACCGCCGATTAAGAGGATGTCGACCTCTTCCTGGACGATCTCCGGAGATCCAAATTCACCAGCCATTTCTCTACCTCTCTCTAAATTTTTTACTTGCGGATCAGTTCGGCGGGATTACCGGGGCGATAACCCTTGGTCACGCCGCCATCGGCGCTGCCGGTAAAGAAACCGGTAGCCGTGATATTGGCCAGGGAGGCAGTGGGCTTGCCGCCGTAAGGATCGATGGAGCCTTCCGGGGTGGTGCGGATGGGGAACTTGAAGCGCTTGAGGGTGCCATTGCGGAACTTGATGGTCCACATGATGGAATCGGAACCACGCAGGGGCTGAACGGAGCCACCCAGGGGCACGATGTCCGCGTAGTGCCGGCACTCGATGGCCTGCTGCGGGCAGATCTTGACGCAGGAGTAGCATTCCCAGCACTGCTCGGGCTCTTGGTTGTAAGCCCTCATGGCATGGCCAGTCTCGGAACCGTCACGATCGAGCTTCATCAGGTCGTGGGGGCAGATGTACATGCAAGCGGTCTTATCCTGGCCCTTGCAGCCATCGCACTTGTCAGTACGCACAAAAGTTGGCATGGTGTTCTTTCTCCTAACGTTGTACCGCAGCGAATGTCGCCGATGCTGGCGAAGCCGTATGGCGCCACCCAGCCCCCAGCGGTCAGGCGACGTCGACACGTACCGATCGAATCTTCCCTGACTCGGCGTCCAACCGGCGATCCTGTCCTGGCGAGGAGATGAGCTTGAGCCCGTCTGGCCGCCAATCCGATGACGCTAACATGGATAGATTAGAGAGAGGCAAGGGCAAGTGTCAAAACAGATTTTACCACTGAATCATAAAATAACTTTATTAGATGCTTCTGGAGGACCCCAGCGGGTGTTAAGGCCAGGGCCCATCGGATTCAAGGCCCTGGCCAGAAGCGATTTTTGGGTTTACCCTTTCCGGGCATGACGGCGAGGGCCCTACCCACTCTGAGATAGCGATTGGATCATGACATCTGCCCCACCCCCACGCCTTCGCTTCTTGGAGGCCCCCTACCTGACGCGCCTAGTCGCCGTCATCGGGGGCCCTTACCAGCCAGTCTCGTCCGAGCCACCCCCCCGGCTGGGCTGGTCAGGTTGTGGCAACCGCGGCCAACTGGGGGGCGCGGCATCATGAAGCGCACCCTGTTGACCTGCGGCGCTCTCTATGGCGCCCTGGCGGTGGCCCTGGGCGCCTTTGGCGCCCATGCCCTCAAGGCCAGAGCCCCTGAACTCTTGGCCCATTGGGGTACGGCCACCCAGTATCTCGCCCTGCACGCCCTCGCCTTGTTGGCGACCGGCATGCTCATCGAGCGCCAGCCCCGTCATCGCTCGCTCACCCTGGCGGGCCAGGCCTTACTCCTGGGCGCGGCCATTTTCAGCGGCAGCCTCTACCTACGGGTCTTGCTGGACATGCCATCCTGGGGCATGGTCACCCCGCTGGGGGGCGCTTTACTCATCCTCGGCTGGCTGCTGCTGGCCTTCGGCCTCTGGCGGCAAGATTAAAGGACCATGCGTCAGACCCGCGTCCATGTGGACCTGCCGCTGGGGGCGGGTAAGGACCTGTCTCTGCCCGCCCCGGCGGTCCAGCACCTCGTTCAGGTGTTGCGCCTGCGGCCCGGCGACGACTTTATAATCTTTAATGGTAACGGCCATGATTATCCCGCCGCGATACTCACCGCCCACCGGCAGGGGGTCCTGATCCGGATTGGCGAGCCTGGGGAGCCCGAACCGGCCCTGCCCCTCGGCGTCCACCTGGGGATCGGCATCTCCAAGGGCGAGCGCATGGACTTCTCTATCCAAAAGGCGGTTGAACTGGGCGTCGCCGAGGTCAGCCCCCTGTTCGCCGGGCGCGGCATGGTGCGGTTGGCCGGCGACCGCCTGGCCAAGCGTCAGGAACACTGGCAGAGCATTCTGATTGCCGCTTGCGAACAGAGCGGCCGTCGGCGCCTGCCCCGACTGAACCCTGCCCAAGACCTAGATACCTGGATCGCCCAGGGACACCCCTACCCCCTGCTGCTGGATCATCGCGCCAGCCGCTCTCTGCCCAGCCTCCCCCCGCCAGGTCCGGCCGTGGCCCTGCTGATAGGGCCCGAAGGTGGCCTGGCGCCCGCTGAACGCGAGCGCGCCTACCAAAGCGGCTTCACCGGCGTGCGCCTCGGCCCGCGCATTCTGCGCACCGAGACGGCCCCGCTGGCGGCTCTTGCCATCGTCCAGGCTCTGTGGGGTGACCTAGGCGATTGATGTGACTCATTGAGGTGGACCCCACGTCAAGGACCATTTCACGCTGAATTTAAGTTAGTCCGTTCGCCTTGATTGCGGCGGATTGGCGCTGCCCCAGTCGGACCGAACGGAGGCTTCTCCGGCGGCCTAGACCACGATCTCCGCGATCTTCCTCCCGTCCTTGAAACGGTCCGTGATGACCGCTCCACCACCTTGCCCGCACCGGTGGACCTCTTTCGGTGTGCGGTTGTTCATCGCTTGATGTGGTCGCTCCTCGTTGTAGAACGTGAAATAGTCGGTCAGCCCCATGAGCAGCGCCGCCATGCTCGCGTAGCCCTTGGGATAACTATCCTCATACTTGACCGTCCGCCACCGCTGCTCGACGAACACGTTATCCAGCGCTTGTCCCCGCCCGTCCCTGCTGATGGCGATGCCGGCCTCACGCAGGATCCGCGTGAACGCCAGACTGGTGAAAGGCACCCCCTGATCGGTGTTGCAGATCTCTGCCCGACCCTGTACACGCAGCGCATCCTGCAAGCAGTCGATGCAGAAGCCCGCAGCGAGTGTGTTCGACAGCCGCCAGGCCAACACCCGGCGCGAGTACCCGTCGATGATCACCACCAGGTGCGCCAGGCGCACCTAGGTGATGTCCGTACTCCAGACCTGGTTCGGGCGCGTGATGGCCACGCCTCGCAGCAGATACGGATAAACCGGGTGCTCGGGATGGGGCGTGCTGGTGTGTGGCCCCGGCACCCTGCCGGCCAGGCCGAGCGCGCGCATCAGCCGTTGCGCCCGCTTGCGGTTGACCTCGCAGCCCTGCGCATGCAGCGAGACAACCAGGCGCCGGCTCCCATAGAAGGGCCGACGGGTGTACTCGGCATCGATCAAACGCAGCAGCCGCAAGTCCCGTTCATGGAGGGCATCACTTTACGAGCACGCCTATACCCGCGAGCGGGTGACACTGGCCAGCGCGCCTTGGCGCCGCACCGACAGCCCGGCCGTTTCAGCACCACCCGCCGCATCGATCCAGTCCCGACGTGCGCTCATGGGCTCAGCCCGGACTTTTTTTCAGCCAGTCCAGTTCCACCTTCAGCCGCCCGATTTCTCGGTAGAGCCGATCCGCATCCGGGTTATCCTCGGCCGTCTTGCGCCCACGCTTCGTCTCGAACAGCGTCCCGGCCCGCGCGGTGATCGCCTGCTGCCACTGCCCAACCTGGACCGGATAGACACCGTCGTCCTGAACAATCTCGTTGGCCGTCTTCACCCCGCGGATCGCTTCCAAACCCATCTTCGCCTTGAACGCCGGAGAAAAGGTCTTGCGTGTCCTCTCGGTCATCTCGATTCACCTGACTTCGTGCGGCGGCGACTAACTTAAATTGTGGTCCTGTTTTCGGGGTCCACTATAACCGTGCTGATTTCCGCAAACAGAGCCGACGAGATATCAGACGGCGGTCCCGACATCTTCGCGTCTCCCTGTCCGACCGCAAACTCTTTCCCCATGACGTTGCCCCTTGACCAGTTACGGCCTGATTGAGCCAGGGCCAGAGGCCCGGATGCGCGGCAACACCGTCAATCCCACCCGACAGGCTAGAGTAAAACCCGCTCAATCCCACCGATGAGCACTCGATCGAGAAAGCGCTCCCGCCAGCCTTGGCCCTGACGATAACGGGCGAGTTCCACGACGATGTACTCCGTGGTCAAGCCCGTTTCATCGGCATACTTGGCCAGACCCTGTTGGCAGGCGGGACAAGCGGTCAGCAACTTGACGTCACCCTGGGCGTGGTCGCGGCCGGTGAGGGCGCGGATGCCCTGAACCAGGGATTCCTCCTTGCGATAACGGAGTTGGCTAGCGATATCCGGGCGGGCGGTGCCCAGGGTACCGGCCTCGCCGCAGCAGCGGTCGGTAAGGGTGACGGGCTGACCCAGGAGGTTGACGGCAACCTTGAGGGGGGCATGAGTCTTCATGGGACTGTGGCAGGGGTCATGGTAAAGGTACTGAACACCCGATCCGCCCCGCGCCAAGGATTCCACCCCAGCGGTCACGGGGGCCTCTGCACCCCCGATCTGGGGCAAGGCGCCGCCAGCGAGAGTCACGCCTCTTTCCATCAAATATTCATGGATGTCCAAGAGGCGGCAGCCGGGAAAGATGCGCTCGAATTCGTACTGGAGTAACTGGTCCATACAGGTGCCGCAGGAGACGATGACGGTACGAATATCCAGATAATTAAGGGTATTGGCGATTCGGTGGAACAGGACGCGGTTCTCCATGGTCAAGCGCCGACCTTGGGCCTCGTAGCCCCCGGCGCTCTGGGGATAGCCACAACACAGGTAACCGGGGGGCAGCACCGTTTGCACACCCTGCTCGTAGAGGAGCGCCAAGGTCGCCAGGCCGATATCCGAGAAGAGACGCTCGGAGCCGCAGCCGGGGAAGTAGAAAACGGCCTCCATCTCCTCCGGGCTGCGCTGGGGGTCGCGCAGGATCGGAACCTGGGTGGCATCCTCCAGTGCCAGGATTTGGCGAAAGGTTTTCTTCGGCACCTCGACACGGATAGGCCGGCGCAGTAGCTCCTTCGCCAGGGTGAGGGCCGGGGGTTGACCCGTGGTGGCCGCTGGGGGTTCCTTGCGCCGGTACAGGCCCAGGCGCCGGGTCAGGGCGCTGGCGAGATTGAGGCCTCGAAAACCCCAACGGGCCAGGCCGATACGCAGCAGGCGGATGAGGCGGGGGTCCTTGGCGTCGAGGAAACGCATGGCGGCCCAGGCGCCGGGGCTGAAGCGCTTTTGGCGCCGGTCCACCAGGATGCGGCGCAGGCGCGTCGTCACCTCGCCAAAGTCGATCTTGACCGGGCAGGGGGGCTGACATTTATGGCAGACGGTGCAGTGGTCCGCCAGATCGTTCATCTCGGCGAAATGGCGCCGCGACAGACCGCGGCGCGTCTGCTCCTCGTACAGGAAGGCCTCGATGATGAGACCGGTGCCGAGGATCTTATTGCGCGGCGAATAATTCAGGTTGGCGCGGGGCACATGGGTCATGCAGACCGGCTTACACTTGCCGCAGCGCAGGCAGTGCTTGATGTCCTCGTTGAGGGCGCCGAGTTCCGTTTCCTCCAGGATGATGGCCTCCTGGCTCACCAGCCGGAGCGAGGGCGTATAGGCGCTCTCGAGACCCGAGCCCGGCATCAGCTTGCCGGGGTTGAAGCGCCCCGCAGGATCCACGAGATGCTTATAGCGGACGAAGGCCGCCAGCTTGTCGGGCTCCAGGAACTGGATCTTGGTCAGCCCGATACCGTGCTCACCGGAGATAACCCCCCCCAACTCGATCGCCAAGGCCATGATGCGGGCCACCATGCGGTCGGCCTCATGCAGCATGGCGTAGTCGGAGGAGTGAACCGGGATATTGGTGTGGACGTTGCCATCGCCCGCGTGCATATGCAGTGCCACGAAGAGGCGCGCCTCCCGGACCTGGGCATGGATGACGGCGAGCCGTTCCCGGACCGCGGCCATGTCCTGGCCGCTGAAGATCTCGTCTAGGCGCTGACGGACCTCCTGGCGCAGGGACTGGCGGAGGTCGCGACGCAGGAGCAAATCCAACAAGCTATCGCCGGCCTTGACCAGAGCCTGTTCCGGTTCCATCAAGAGGTGGGCCTGATCAGACGCGGGGGCATCGAGCAGGGCCAGGATCTGGCCCCAACGTCGATGGGCCTCCTCCAGTACCTCACGGGCCGCCCCGCGCTTGGCGTCCAGAATGGCCTGGGATTCGGCGGAGTCCTCGAAGCCCGGCCAGTCACGGGCCTCCGGCATCTTCGTCTCCACATAGTCCTGGAGGGCCTCCAGAATCCGCTGCTTGTTGGCGATGGACTGCTCGATATTGATACGCTCGATGGCCCGCGAATAGTCCGCCAGCCGCTCCAGCGGTATCACCACGTCCTCGTTGATCTTGAAGGCATTGGTGTGGCGGGAGATGGCGGCGGTACGGGCACGATCGAGCCAAAACCGGCGGCGGGCCTCGGGGCTGACGGCGATAAAGCCCTCCCCCTGGCGAGCCTGGGTCAAGGCCACCACCCGCTCCGCGGCGGCGGTCACCAGGCCCTCGTCATCGGCCACCAAGTCGGCGAGCAGCACCATCTTCGGCAGCTCGGCGCGGGCCGCCTTGGTGGAATAGTCCAGGGCGCGCAGGTAGCGCTCGTCCAGGTGCTCCAGACCGGCAATCAGGACCTCGGGCAGGGTGTCGATGTATTCCTTGATCTCCAGGATGGCCGGCACCGCCAGGGAGAGATCGGCGCCAAAGAATTCCATGCACAAGGTGCGTGTATGCGCCGGCATCTGGTGCAGCAAAAAGCGGGCGGAGGTGATGAGACCATCGCAGCCCTCCTTCTGCACCCCCGGCAGGCCAGCAAGGAACTTGTCAGTGACATCCTTGCCCAGGCCCGCCTTGCGGAAGGTCTGGCCCGGCAGGGTCAGAAGCTCGGGCTCACCCTTTGGGGTTTGCCCATCCGGCCCAAAGCGGGAGATGCGGAACCGCACCTCGGCCTGGTCATGGATTTTGCCCAGGTTGTGGCCCAGGCGCTCCACCTCCAGCCAGCCGGCATCTGGTGTCACCAGGCGCCAGGAGACCAGGTTGTCCAGAGTCGTGCCCCACAGCACCGCCTTCTTGCCCCCGGCGTTCATGGCGATGTTGCCGCCGATGGTGGAGGCGTCCTGCGAGGTGGGGTCCACGGCGAAGGCCAGTCCCGCGCCCTCCGCCACTTCGGCGACCCGCCGGGTGACGGCGCCAGCGCCACACCAGAGGGTCGGGAATTCTCCCGTCCGATCCGGTAGGGAGCGGCGCTCCACCGCGGCAATAGCGTCCAGTTTTTCGGTGTTGATCACGGCGCACCAAGGGTCCAGGGGCACGGCCGACCCCGTATAGCCGGTACCGCCGCCACGCGGGATCAGGCTCAGCCCGCAATCGAGGCAGGCACGGACAATGGGGGCGACCTCGGCCTCCGTGTCCGGGGAAATAACGACGAAGGGCATCTCCACGCGCCAATCGGTGGCGTCGGTGGCGTGGGCCACCCGTGCCAGACCCCCAAAGTCTAGGTTATCTCGGCGCGTGATGCCTGCCAGGGCCCGATGCAGGTCGCCGCGCCGTGAGCGCAGATCCATCAGCCACTGTCCAAAGGCCCGCACCGCCTCCCGAGCCGCCACCAGCAAGCGCGCCGCCTGGACGTTGTCATTGAGGCGCCGCTCGAATTGGTCGAGGCGGTGGTGCAGAGCACTGATTAGAAGTTCCCGGCGCTTGTCGTCCTCCAGCAGGTCATCCTGCAGATAGGGGTTGCGGGTCACCACCCACATGTCCCCCAGGACCTCGAAGAGCATACGCGCCGAGCGGCCCGTGCGCCGCGTCCCCCGTAACCCCTCGATCAGGTCCCACATCTTCTGGCCCAGGAAGCGGATCACGATCTCCCGGTCGGAAAAGGAGGTGTAGTTATAGGGAATCTCGCGGATGCGTTGGTGCTGGGGAATAGCCATAAGGAACCGGGGCGGGCAAACCGAGTAGAATCGTTGGCGCCTATTATATTTGGTAAACTCACCGATCATGCGGATTCCCACGGCGGGGACCGAATAGGCCTGGCGACCAGCCCCTTTATCGATGCCACAACGCCATCTCCAAACCACGCCAGGCCCGGTTTGATTTTTGCAACTTTACAACCGACTGGATTAGATACGGATTCTCCCCCGCCGACCTTGATGACCCACCTGATATCCCGATTGGCTACGCGCGCCCTCCATGTCCTGCGCACCGAGGGGCCAGGGGTGCTGATGAAAAAGCTGCGGCGGCGCCTACGGGTGGTGGCCTTTCGGCCCCAGGCGCCGCGATTGCTGCGGTTGACTGAGCCATTTCCAGCCCTGGAACTCCCGGCTCCCGGCGAGAGCCCCCGGGCCTCTCTGATCATCCCCACCTGCGGTCAATTTTCCTATACCCATCATTGCCTGGCCGCCCTGCGCGCCTGTGGGGATACCACCCCCTTTGAGGTCATCCTCATCGATGACGAGCCGGAGGGGGACACGGCGGCCCGTCTCGGGAGTTACGGCCATTTGCAGGTCATCCGCAATAGCTGGAATCTGGGTTTCGTCCACTCCTGCAACCGGGGCGCGCCCCTGGCCAGGGGCGAATTCCTGGTCTTTTTGAACAACGATACCCAGGTGCAACCGGGCTGGCTGGATAGCCTGCGGGACACCTTCGACCGCCAGCCGCAAGCGGGTCTGGTGGGTAGCAGGCTCATCTATCCGGACGGCCGTCAGCAGGAGGCCGGGGGGATCGTCTTTCGCGACGGCTCGGCCTGGAATTACGGCCAACTCGATGATCCCGACCGCCCGGAGTACAGCTACTTGCGCGAGCCGGACTATGTCTCCGGCGCCGCCCTGGCGATCCGGCGTGACCTCTTTGAGCGGCTTGGCGGTTTCGATCCCCGCTATGCGCCGGCCTATTACGAGGACACCGACCTGGCCTTTCGTGTCCGCGCCGCCGGCCAGCGGGTCTATTACCAGCCCTGGTCGCGGGTGCTGCATTTCGAGGGGGTGACGGCGGGCCGGGATGGCGATGCTGGGGCCCAGACGGGCATGAAGCGCTTCCAGGCCATCAACCAGCACCAGTTCCTCGATCGCTGGCGCCAGGTATTGGCCCGTCACGGGGTGCGGGGCGAGGATCTGGAACGGCAAAAGGAGCGGCAAGTGCGTCGGCGGGCCTTAGTTGTCGATCTGTATGTGCCCACCCCGGACAAGGAATCCGGCTCCCTGCGGCTCGTCAATCTCTTCACGCTCCTGGGAGAACTGGGTTTCAAGGTGACCTTCG
Organism: Chromatiaceae bacterium; assembly: GCA_049290655.1. Classification (GTDB taxonomy): domain Bacteria; phylum Pseudomonadota; class Gammaproteobacteria; order Chromatiales; family Chromatiaceae; genus M0108. The sequence continues at coordinate 31,173 of JBATOB010000040.1, forward strand.
CCGCCGCCAATCTGGAGGCCCCGGAGCCCTATGTCGCCGACCTGCAGCGCCAGGGGGTCGAGGTCCTCTACCGGCCCTATGTCAAGTCTCTGGCCCACCACCTGAAGGCGCGAGGGGGCGAATATGACCTGGTCATCCTCAGCCGCGCCGATACCGCCGCCAGGTTCATGGCGAGGGCCCGGAGGCATTGCCCGCGGGCGAGGTTGGTCTTCGACACGGTCGATTTGCACTTTCTGCGGGAAGGGCGGCTGGCGGACCTGACGGGCGACCCCCGCACCCGCGCCCTGGCGGAGCGGCGGCGGCAAGAAGAACTGGGGCTTATCGCCCAGGCGGATACCACCCTGGTCGTGAGCTCGGTAGAGCGGGACCTGTTGGCCCGGGAGGCCCCGGGGGCGGATGTGCGCCTCCTGTCCAATATTCATCGCCTCCCCGGCCGCCGCGCCGGCTTCGCGGAGCGTCGGGACATCTTCTTCATCGGCGCCTTTGCCCACCCGCCGAACACGGATGCGGTACTCTGGTTTAGCCGCGAAATCCTGCCACTGATCCTCGCCGAGGTGCCGGATATGCGATTTTCGGTGATTGGCGCCGAGCCCCCGGCGGAGGTGCGGGCCCTGGCCTCGGGTGCGATCCGCATCCTGGGCCATATACCGGATGTGACTCCTTTTTTTAATAGCTTCCGACTCAGCCTGGCCCCCCTGCGCTATGGCGCTGGTGTCAAGGGCAAGATCAATCAGAGCCTGGCCCATGGCCTGCCCGTGGTGGCGACGAGCCAGGCGGTGGAGGGAATGTTCCTGGAGGACGGACGCTCGGTGCTGGTGGCCGACGAGCCGGGAGATTTCGCCGCCACCGTGCTGCGCCTCTACCGGGACCCAGTGCTCTGGGAACGGCTCTCCGCCGGGGGCCTGACCGTGATGGAGGAGCATTTCGGCTTTGCCGCCGCGCGCCGCGCCTTGGTCGATCTGGTGGGGGAATAAATCTTGTCGTTAAGCGAGAACGCCAAGCCAACAACACCGGACCGGCCGCAAGCGCCTGTTTTGAGTGTCCTGATCGTCAACTACAATGCGGGCGACCTGCTGAGCGAGGCAGTGGGCGCCGTTCTGGCCAACGCCCTGCCGCTGGAGATCATCGTCAGCGACAATGGCTCGGAAGACGGCAGCCTGGAGGATTTGGTGGCCCGGCATGGCCGTGATCCCCGCCTGCGGGTGCTGCGCAATGACGCCAATCTCGGCTTCGCCGGTGGCCATAACCGGGCCCTGCCCTGGGCCGGCGCCCCTTACGTGCTGTTCCTGAACCCGGATTGCATCGTCGGCCCGGAGACGCTGACCCGACTCATCGACTTCATGGCGGCCACGCCGGACGCGGGTATGGCGGGGACCATCGTACGCAACCCGGATGGCAGCGAACAGAAGGCCTCCCGGCGCCGCATTCCGGACCCCTGGGTGGGACTGGTGCGTTTTCTCCATCTCGATCGCCTCTGGCCCAACCTGCTCGCCGGCAAGCGACTGAATCTCCTGCACGCACCCATGCCCACTCGCCCGCTGATCGTGGATGCCATCTCCGGCTCCCTGATGCTCGTCCAGCGTCGGGCCCTGGAGGAGGTTGGCCCCCTTGACGAGGGCTATTTTCTCCATTGCGAGGACCTGGACTGGTTTGTGCGCTTTCGCAACGCCGGCTGGCCCATCTATCTGGTGCCTGCCGCCGAGGTCCGCCACCACCAGGGGGCCTGCGGCTTGAGCCGGCCCTTTGCCGTGGAGTGGCACAAGCACCGGGGCATGGCGCGCTTTTTCCGAAAATTTCAGTTTCGGGATTACCCCCTGCCCTTTAGCCTGTTGGTGCTGCTGGGAATTTGGGTACACTTTGGGTTCTTTTCCCTTGTTGAAGGGGGCCGGCGGCTAATGCGGCTAATGCGGCAAACATGACCGAGTCCGTCCAGGAAAACGCCCCCTTCCGGGGCTTGCCTGTCCTGGTCACAGGGGCCACGGGCAAGGTGGGTCGCCACCTTGTACAGGCCTTGCTAGACGAGGGGGCGCGGGTCACCATCCTGACCCGTACTCCCGAGAAGGCGCGGACTCTCTGGCCGGGGGCCCCGGTCACTTGCCGCGCGGGGGATCTCGGGGATGCAGCGAGTCTGGCTGCCGCCTTGGTGGGGGTCAAATGCGTCTTTCACCTCGCCAGCTACGCCCCGGGCCCGGATGAGGCCGATATCTACGAGGCACCCGCCCACTGGACGGTCAGCGCCAAGGGTACCCGCAACCTGGTTGCGGCGGCCCTGACCAGCGGCATCCACCGACTCGTCTATCTAAGCAGTATAAAGGTGATGGGTGACGCTGCGGGGGCGGGCCCGCAACCGGCGGACGAACAGACGACTCCCATTCCCGACAGCCTTTATGGCCGCGCCAAACTGGAGGCCGAAAGACAGGTACTAACCTTGGGCGGAGCCGGTGGGCTTCTGACCTGCGTACTGCGCCTGCCCATGGTCTATGGGTTGGCGGGGCAAGGCAATATCGCCCGGATGATTGATGCCGTGGCGCGCCATCGCTTCCCCCCTTGGCCACCCATCGACAATCGTCGCTCGGCGATCCACGTGGATGACGCCGTCCGCGCCGTCCTGCTCGCGGCTTGGCACCCGCGGGCCACCGGGCAAATCTTCCTGGTCACCGATGGAGAGCACTATTCCACGCGGTTGCTTTACGAGCAAATCCGACTCGCCCTGGGACTGCCCATACCTCGTTGGAGCACACCCTTGTGGGTGCTTGGTGTCGCGGCCAGCCTGGGCAGCCTTGGGGAGAGGATGACGGGCCATGCCATGCCCTTGACTCGCGCCGGACTCAGCAAACTCACCGGCAATGCCTGGTTCAGCTCAGCCAGAATTTGCCAGGAATTGGGTTTCCAAGCCCATCACAATCTGAGCTCGGAGATACCCCTTATGGTGAGAGACTATCAGTGCCTTCTAGCGCGGCGGTCTCCGCTACGCTAGGACTTAAGTCGAGCGTCAATTGGGCGTTTGCAGTGTCCTCATGGGACTCCAGATCCGCCTGGTTGCTGGCAGCCCTTATTTTATCATTGTAAAGTTTAAGGATGGTTTCCACGTCACCCGTCGCGACTACCTGGCCACGATTCATCAGGATGGCGGTATTACACATTTTGCGGATCAAGCCATCCGAGTGTGAAGCCAGGACTATGATTCCCGCCTGAGCGGTAAAGCCAGCCAGGCGCTTTTCCGCCTTCTCCATAAAGGCTGCATCCCCGGCCCCAATACCCTCGTCCAGAAGGAGAATATCTGGCTTAATCGAGGTGGAAACGGCGAATGCCAGCCGCATCCGCATGCCGGCGGAATAGGTGCGTATGGGCAGATTTAGGAACTCTCCCAGATCGGTGAAGGCGGCGATATCATCCATGCGCGCCATGACTTCCTTATGGGTCAGCCCTAAAAACAGCCCCCGTAAAAAAACATTATCGTATCCCGTGGCTTCTGGATCCATGCCCAGGGAGATGTCAAAGAGAGGCGCTATATGTCCTTGGATGATCGCCTCGCCCGTGCACGGCTCATAGAGGCCAGCCAATAAGCGGAGTAGCGTGGTCTTGCCAGCACCGTTATGGCCCACGAGTCCAACGCGGTCACCATGTTCGAATCTCAGGTTAACATCGATGAGTGCCTCCACGACGGAGGCATGGCCATTGCTCGAGCCGATGCGGCCACCCAGACCCGCCGGCAGGATGCGATTCTTGAGTGAACGCGTACTTGAATCGTAGATGGGAAATAAAACGGAGACATTCTTTAGTTCAATGGATGCCACGGATGGTTTCCTATACCCAGTACGGCAATCGCCAACGTAGGGCCGTATAAAAAAATAGTGCGAGGACCCAACCCGCGAGGGTGATGATGAGGGCGCCGATGATGATCTGGGTCGAGGGTTGAGCACCCATCAAGGGGGCCCGTACTATCTCCACCAAATAGTAAAAGGGGTTTGCATCCAGGATCAAGGCCCGACTCGGCAACATCTCCTGTCTCCACAAAACTGGCGTAATAAAGAACATCACCTGAACGACGCTGGCGACAATCTGGGGTATATCTCGAAAACGAGCGCTCAACAATCCCAACAGCAACCCAATCCAGATGCCATTGAGGAGGATTATCAGAACGCCCGGAATCACCAGGATCAGATTCCAGTTGGGAAATTTTCCGTACCAGAACGACACCAAAAAGAAAATGACCACATTGTGGGCGAAGATGATCAGATTAGTCCAGACGCCCCGATAGACATAGATGGAGAGGGGCGCCGGTAATTGCTTAATCAAACCTTCCCCTTGGATGAAAGCCCGCACGCCATCCAGAAGCATCCCGGATATCAAGCCCCAAATCACGAAGCCAGCGGCCAGAAAGGGCAGATACTCCGAAAGTTCTTGCCCAAAGATGGCGCCGTAGAGGATTCCCAGGGCCAATACCATGATGCCCATGGAGATGGTCAACCAAAAAGGACCTATCCGGGAGCGACGATAACGCTGCCGGATCTCCTGCATCCCCAGGTTTCCCCACAAGGCCCGACGATGCCACCCCTCGACGATATCGTCTCGCGCCTTGAGAAAATTGCGCCTCGTCAAGCCATGAGCGAGTTGCGCGATCAAGCCGACGACGGGAGGAGAAGATGGGGAAATATCCATGGGATCAATCACAAATAAGGCATGAGGCGCTGTTGTTTAGAATAACTGAATCGTCAAGACCTAACATTCTTCGCCTCTATTTGCGCCCGCAGCCGCAGACTTTCCAGATAGTCGCGCTGGCGTAGGGCCAGACGGGGCGCCATCGCCAGGTCGGGGCTTAGTTCCGCGTGCATGGCGGTGATTTCCGCGAGGTGCTGGTCGAGATGGTTGGCCCCCACCACGCTCGCGGCGTGGCGGCGATGCTGGTTGAGGGGGCGGGCGACATACTGGACCTCGCCCCCGGCGCGGCACAGATCGGCATAGAGGCGCCAGTCGCCAGCGATGCGCCAGTC
>JBATOB010000041.1:0-12527 GCA_049290655.1 Chromatiaceae bacterium
GTCTGGCACTTCATGGACCCGACCAGCTACGAGCAACTGACCGCCGAGGCGGCGGCCGTCGGCGACGCTGCCAAGTGGATCAAGGAAGAGGATATTTGCCAGGTGACCCTCTACAACGGCGCCCCCCTGTCCGTGGACCCGCCGAACTTCGTCATTCTGCGCATCGTCGAAACGGACCCCGGCCTCAAGGGCGATACCTCGGGCGGTGGCGGCAAACCGGCGACGCTGGAGACGGGTGCCGTGGTGCGCGTGCCCCTCTTTGTCCAGACCGACGAACTCATCAAGGTGGATACCCGCTCCGGGGAGTATGTCTCCCGCGCCAAGGAGGAATGAGCGAGCCCCCTGATCCGAAAGTCGCTGGCTGTGAGCTTGACGCCATGAGGCCGCCGGATTGGCGTCCCAAGGCGGATCAGGCGGCGTTGCAAGCCCGCGCGCGTCTCTATGTCGGTCTGCGCCGCTTCCTTGCCGATGCGGGGGTGATGGAGGTCGAGACGCCTCTCGCCTCGCGCGCTGGCCTGCCCGACCCCGCCCTGGAGAGTTGGCGCACCGCCTGGTCGGCCCCCGCTGGCGTCGAGCCGCTGTGGCTACAGACCTCGCCCGAGTTGCCCATGAAGCGCCTGCTGGCGGCGGGTAGCGGTCCCATCTACCAGATCTGCAAGGTCTTTCGTGATGGCGAGCGCGGCCGTCGCCATCATCCCGAATTCAGCCTGCTGGAGTGGTATCGCCCCGGCTGGGGGCTGGAGCAACTCATGGCCGAGGTGGCCGACCTGGTGCGCGGGGCCTTGGGCCAGCCCGAGCGGCCGGTGGAAATTCTCGCCTACCGCGACCTGTTCCTGTCCCGTCTCGGTCTAGATCCCTTCCAGGGCCAGACAGCGGAATTCCGGGCCCGCGCCCAGGCCATCGTCGGCGCCAAGGACCTGGATCTCGACCGCGACGGCTGGCTGGATCTGCTCCTGACCCACTGCCTGGAGGCGGGCCTTGGCCGCGGACGCCTCACCTTCATCCGCGACTATCCCCCCAGCCAGGCGGCCCTGGCCCACATCAGGCCCGGCCCCGAGCCCGTGGCCGAACGCTTCGAGCTCTACCTGGAGGGCCTGGAACTGGCCAACGGCTTCCTGGAGTTGACCGATGCTGGGGAGCAGCGGCGCCGCTTCGAGCAAGATCAGGTCCAGCGCCGCGATCTGGGCCTGGCGGTCCCGCCCCTGGACGAGTGCTTCCTCGCCGCCCTGGAGGCTGGCCTGCCCGCCTCCTCCGGCGTTGCCTTGGGTCTGGATCGTCTGCTCATGGTCAAGATTGGCGCTAGCCACATTGACCAGGTGCTGGCCTTTCCCATCGAGCGGGCCTGATGGGGATCGCCTGGTCAAGGGCACTTTGCACCCCAACCCATGGCAGTCCTGACCGAGTCCCGCGTGCCCCGATGACTATTTCCGGTCACGCCCGGGATCAAACTGCTAATCACCGAAGAGGACCGAGGATGCCGAAACCGGACACGCTCCACCCGCCATTGGGTTTCTCCACCCGCGCCATTCATCACGCCTACGACCCCTACGCCGGTCAAGGGGCACTGAATCCACCCCTCTACCTCAGTTCCACCTATTGCTTCCCCACCGTGGCGGAGGGCACGGCCCGTTTCGCCGGCGAGCAGGCGGGGTTCGTCTATTCCCGCGTCGGCAATCCCACGACCTGTCTGCTGGAGGAGCGCCTCGCCAATCTGGAGCAGGGCGAGGCGGCGCTGGTCACGGCCTCGGGCCAGGGGGCGACCACCTCCCTGCTCTGGACCCTGCTCGCCCCGGGCGACGAGCTGATCGCGGACCAGACCCTCTATGGCTGCACCTTCGCCTTTTTTCATCAGGGGCTGGAGAAATTCGGCGTCAAGATCCGGCATCTGGACCTGACCGAGCCGGCGAATCTGGAGGCCGCCATCTCCGCCAGGACCCGCCTGGTCTTCTTCGAGTCACCCGCCAACCCCAACATGCGCCTGGTCGATATCGGCGCCATCTCCGCCATTGCCCGCCGCCACGGCACCCTGACGGTGGTGGATAACACCTATTGCACCCCCTATCTGCAACGCCCCCTGGAGTGGGGGGCCGACTTTGTCGTCCACTCCGCCACCAAGTATCTCGGCGGCCATGGCGACCTGCTGGCCGGGGCCATCGTTGGGCCCAAGGCGGCCCTGGACGAGGTGCGCTACGTGGGCATCAAGGATATGACGGGCGCCGTCTTGTCCTCCCAGGATGCCTTTCTGGTCCTGCGTGGCCTCAAAACCCTGGCCCTGCGCATGGATCGCCACTGCCTCAATGCCCGGCGGGTGGCGGCCTATCTCGCCGCGCATCCCCAAGTGGCCGTCGTTCATTACCCGGGACTGGAAGCCTTTCCCCAGTACTCCCTGGCCCGACGGCAGATGGTCCAGCCCGGTGGCATGGTCGCCTTCGAGCTGAAGGGCGGCATCGCGGCGGGACGCCGCTTCATGGATGCCCTGCGCCTCTTCACCCGCGCCGTCAGTCTCGGCGATGCCGAGAGTCTGGCCCAACACCCCGCCAGCATGACCCATGCGGTTTACAGCGAGGAGGAAAGGGCCGCCCATTTCATCAGCGAGGGTCTGGTGCGCCTCTCCGTGGGCCTGGAGGATAGCGAGGATTTGCTGGCCGATCTGGAACAGGCTTTAGCCTGAAACTGAGTCGGTAAGGCTACGAGGAGAGGCGAATCAGGATTGAGAGAGATCCTGATCAGGCCCTTGGATGGCCGGGCTGGCAATGCCATCCAAGGGCAGGGCTGTCCAGGAAAGAGGGGTCGCCCGGTCCCTGGGTAGTCTTGACGGAGCCTGGGTGATCTAACCCCGCATGGGCAAGGGCAGGCACATCATGTCATCCGCCGCGTCGGCCCCGAGCCTCTCGTAGATAGAAGCCAGGGCCTTGTCATCGGTGGCGAAGATATTCCGGTCGCCGATGAGGTCGAAGAGGCCAGTGGCGCGCATCACGTCCAGGATCTGCTTCTTAAGACCGGAGAAGACGAGCTCGACGCCGGACTCGCGTAGCCGTTCCACCAGGTGGTGAACCACCTCCTCGCCCGAGGAGTCGATCCGGTTGATGCCGTTGCCGACCACCAGCAGATATTTGGCCTCTTTGTGGGTAGCCACGGCCTCAAGTACCGCGTCCTCGAAATGGGCGACATTGGCGAAGTAGAGGGCGCCGTCGAAGCGCAGGGCGATGATATGGCTGCTGGTGATCAGGCCCGGGTTCACCTTGATGTCGCGCAGGGTGCCGTCGGGGCAGCGGCCGAGGATGGCCACCCGCGGCTTCATGGTGCGATAGAGGTAGAGCAAGATGGCCAGGGCGGCGCCAATGAGGATGCCCTTGTCTAGGTGGGGCGCGGCGACGAGGGTCACCACGAAGGTCGCCAGGGCGACGAAGCCGTCGGCGCGGCTGGCCAGCCAGGTGTGCTTGAGGGCCTGGGGGGTGATGAGGCTGGTCACCGCCAGCAGAATGATAACCGCCAGGGTCGCCTTGGGCAGGTAGTAGAGGAAAGGCGTCAGGAATACCAGGGTCACGGCCACGAAGAGCCCGTTGAAAACCATGGCAAAGCCAGTCTTGGCCCCGGCCTGAAGGTTGATGGCCGAGCCGGTGAAGGAGCCACAGGCGGGATAGGCCTGGAAGAAGGATCCGCCGATGTTGGCCAGCCCCTGGCCGATGAGTTCCTGGTTGGGGTCCAGGCGCTGCTTGGTCTGGGCCGCCAGGGCCTTGGCCATGGAGATCGACTCCATGAAGGCGACCAGGGCAATGATCAGGGCCGCCGAGAGGAGTTGCAGCACGGTGTCCAGGCTCAGGGGCGGGACGCGAAAGGCTGGCAGACCGGCGGGGATCTTGCCGACGACGTCGCCACCGCCCACCAGTTGCACCTCGCCCTTTTCGATTTTTTTGATATGCCAATGACGGTCACCGACCGCGACAGCCTCGGGGACCGCGTCGACCAGATAGAACTTGGCCGGCTGGTCTTCCGGAGCCTCGGCGCGGACGAAGTTTAGCTTGCGGATGGCCCGCATGCGCTCCTTGTTCTCGATTTCCAGGGCGGCGATATCCACCCGCGCCAGCACGATGTGATGCTGCAGATAGGCAGCGGAGCGGTCATCGTCCAGCTTCTCCAGTGCGCGCAGGTAGGTGGATTGCGAGGTCACCTCCGCCAGCAGGTCGCTTAGGCGTTGGTCCGTCTCGGCGTATTGGGTCACTAGGTCCCGCGCCGCTGTATCGGTGATCAGGTCGGCACCAACTTTGGTCTTATGCTCGAATTTCAGCAGGGTGCTGGCGAGGATGGTCACCACCACCGCAATGAGGACGCTGAGCTTGGACAGCGCCGGGATCTTCTTCAGGCCCAGCATGAGCGCCAGGGCAAAGACCGACATAGCCAGGGTCGGCAGGTGGGTCTGGGGCAGATAGCCGAGCATCTCCCAGATATCGACCAGGAAAGAATCGCTGCGGCCCTTGGGGATGCCCAGCAGCATGTCAAGTTGGGACAGGGCGATGATGATGGCCGCCGCGTTCATGAAGCCCAGGATCACAGGGTGGGAGACGAAGTTGACGATGGTCCCCAGCTTGAGGACACCGAGGGAGAGCTGGATGGCACCAACCAGTAATGTCAGCACCAGGGCCAGGCCGATGAACTCCTCGGTAAAGGGGACGGCGAAGGGGGTGATGGCCGCTGCCGTCATCAGGGAGACGATGGCCACGGGCCCGGTGGAAAGCTGCCGAGACGAACCCCAGAGGGACCCCAGGATGGCCGGCACCAGGGCTACATAGAGGCCGTAGTAAACCGGGAGGCCGGAGAGTTGGGCATAGGCCATGGCCTTGGGCACCAGTACCAGGGCGCCGGTGATGCCCGCGATCACGTCGCCACGCAACAGGTGTCCACTGATCGGGAACCAGGCGATGAAAGGAAAAAGCCGCAAGAGCCACTTGTTCATCATGGTTCGATGACCCGCGTGAAGGCAGAGCCGAAAGGCCCGGTGGAGACGGAAGGCCGGTCGTCGCATCTATCATTGCTTAATGCAATGACAGGGTTGCACAACGCACGAAAGTCTAGCAGAAGGCTGGGAAGCGGTGGATAGGTTTTTCATGGGAATAAAAGAAAATACTAATAATCCGGCGCCTGACCCACGGAATCTGGAGAGGCGGGAGAGTATTTCCAGAGAGAGTGCTGGGTGTTGAGCGGCTTGCAGCCGCTATTAGGCGCTGCTGATGCCCGCAAGGGCTTGCGGGATTAGGCCTGATTTCGCGGAGGGTTCCGCCTGGCGGCGGCTCAGCAACCGGGCGGGGATATCATGGCCGCCTGTCCTGGCTCGCGATGGGCGTGGCCAGGAAGGGGTCATCCTTGCCATCCACGCCCAGCCGTTCATGGATAGCGGCGATGGCCTGCCGCTCGGTGGCGAAGATATTGTCCGCGCCGATAAGCTCGAAGAGGCCCGTCCGGTGCATGACATCGAGGATCTGCTTCTTGAGGCCGGAAAAGATGACCTCGGTGCCACGGTCACGCAGGCGCGCTACCAGGTGATGCACCACTTCCTCCCCGGAGGCGTCGAGTTGGTTGATGCCATCACCCACCACCAGCAGCCACTTGGCATCCGGTCTGGAGGCCGCCGCATCCAGGATGTTGTCCTCGAAATAGGAGACATTGGCGAAATAGAGGGAGCCGTCGAAGCGGATGGCGTTGATGTGCGGACTGGTCGGCAGGTCCGGGTGGACCTTGACGTCGCGCAGGGTGCCGTCCTTGCAGCGGCCCAGAATGGCGACGCGCGGCTTCATGGTGCGGAAGAGGTAGAGGATGATGGCCAGGCCGGCGCCCACCAGTATGCCCTCGTCCAGATGGGGGGCAAAGGCCAGGGTGGCGATGAAGGTGACGATGGCGGCGATGCCGTCGTGATGGCTGGCCTCCCAGGCATGTTTGACCGCGGCAATGTTCACCAGGCCGATGACCGCCATGATGATGATGGCCGCCAGCACCGCCTGCGGCAGGTGGTAGAGCAAGGGGGTCAGAAAGAGCAGGGTGATGAGCACGAAAAGGGCGGTGAACACGGACGCGAGCCCGCTCCGGGCGCCAGCGTCAAAGTTCACTGCCGAGCGCGAGAAGGAGCCGGAGGTGGGAAAGGACTGGCTGAAACCACCCAGGATGTTGGCCAGGCCCTGGCCAATGAGTTCCTGGTTAGGATCAACCTTCTGTTTCGCCTTTGTAGCCAGGGCCTTGGCGATGGAGATGGCCTCCATGAAGCCCACCAGGGAGATGATGATGGCCGCCGTCAGCAGGCCACCGATAGCGTCCAGGCTGAAGCTGGGTAGCGCCAGGGCCGGCAAGCCCTCGGGGATACGGCCAACTACTTCACCGCCGCCCACCAGCTTGAAGCCCTCGCCCGTGACTCCGCGAATGCTGTAACGCGAACCATCCGTCCTGGCGCCGGCCGGGACCTGGGCAAGGCGATAGAGGCTCAGGGTGGCCCCCTCGGGGTCGATGACCCGTGCCACCGGTAGCTGGCGCAGTTCCTTCCTCAGCGCGGCCGTCAGGCCTTCGGCCTTGGTTGCGGCGATAGTGGCCAGGTCCAGTTCATAGCCGAGGCGCGCCGCCTCACTGTTATGAGGGGCCTCGCGTCGCGCCTGCTTCAGGGCACCCATCAGGGTGGACTTGGCCTCCGCCAGCCGGGACTCTTCCGACTGGGCCTTGCCGAGATCGGCGACCAGCTCAGTCAGCGCCAGGTCCGCGATCTGGTCCGCCCGGCCCTCCAGGTTTTTCTCGAAGCCGATGGCCCAGGACAAGAGCGTGGTCAGGGCTACGGCAATGAGGACACCGGGCCATTTCCTTTTATATTTCTTAATGCCCCACATGAGCCCGAGGGCCAGCGCGCCCATGGCCAGGGTTGGCCAGTGGGTATCGCCGATCTGGGCGAAGACGCCGGCGATGTCATGCATGAAACTCTCGGAGCGCCCCATGGGCACGCCAAACAGCTTGGAGATCTGGGATAGGCCGATGATGAGGGCCGCCGCGTTGGTGAAACCGACGATTACCGGGTGGGACAGGAAATTGACCACCACCCCCAGCTTGAAGAGGCCCAGTACTAATTGGGTCACGCCCACCAGCAGGGCGAGGAGGATGGCCAGGGCGACGAATTGGGGTGAGCCTGGCGCCGCCAGCGGGGTCAGGGCCGATGCCGTCAGCAGGGACACCACCGCCACCGGCCCGGTACTCAGGAAGACGCTGGAACCAAAGAGGGACGCGATCGCTACCGGCAGGAAGGCGGCGTAGAGGCCGAAATAGGGCGGTAGCCCGGCGAGTTGGGCATAGGCCATGGATTGGGGAATCAGGACCAGGGCTACCGTGATGCCCGCCAGAAAATCGGCCTTGGCCGTATCGCCCTGGAGGGGAAACCATTGCAGGAAGGGAAGAAAGCGCGTCAGCTTGTTCATGGGGTGCATACAACCGTTCGGGTTAGCGCTAGCGACGGGGTAGGATTAGGTCGCCAGTCAATCCAGAAAGCGATAAGCAAGAAGAGTGCCAGTACCTGAGATCAGGCAACTCCTTGTTTTTAAGTCATACGGATCGTTGCGTTTCGCCCGAGCAGCCTTGAGTCGTTGCATACGGCAATATCCTGGCCCGAAATCCAGTCCCTCCCGGGAAATTTCGCTTTACCGCCCATCAAGTTGCGATTTTCAACCTATTTCTGACCGTCAGGGCTAAAATTGCCACCATGCACTCCCTGCAAGGCAAGATCGTCCTCGTCTATCTGGCCTTGGCCACCTTGGCGGTCTGCCTATCCCTGCTTGCCTTGGTGGAATTGAGACTCATGGCCGCCAAAGTCGAGGCCAGCAGCCAGGTGGCCGAGTTCTTCGACACTACCCTAGAAGTGCGGCGCTTCGAAAAGAACCATTTCCTCTATGGCCAGCCGGAGGATCTGGCTGAAAACCGTCGCTACACGGCCCTGGCCCTGGACTTGCTCGAACGGGAACCCCGCGCCTTCGCCGCCCTCGTGGGCGAGCCGGCGGTGGCGCTCCTGAAAGGGGATCTGCGGCGCTACGCCAATCTGATGGCTAGGTTGGCCCAGTGGCCCGAGGACGATGCCCTGGCCGTCCAGGTGCGTGCCTTGGGCAATGCCAGCGTCACCGCTGGCGAGGATTTAGCCCGGCTCAACCGTCAGGGTCTGCGCGAGGCGCTTGATGCCTATCAGCGCAACCTGATTATCTCGATCGCGGCCGTCGTTGCCCTGCTGGCCCTGGCTGGCGTTCTGCTCGCGCGTTGGGTCACCCGGCCACTCAAGATCATGGAGGCGCGCATGGAGGCGGTAGCGCATGGGAGTCTGACGAGGCTCGAGCCGGATGTCCGCGAGCGCGAACTGGCCTCCCTTGGCCGTGCCTTCAATCATGTTCTAGACGAATTGGAGCGCCGCCAGCGCAATCTGGTCCGCTCGGAGAAGCTGGCCTCCCTAGGCACCCTGCTGTCAGGAGTCGCCCACGAGTTGAATAACCCCATCTCCAACATCTCCGCTTCGGCTCAGATCCTCGCCGCCGAGCCGGATGCCGCGGCTGAGTTCCGCCACGAGTTGTTGGTCGACATCGACCAGGAGTCCCGGCGCGCGGCGCGTATCGTCCGTTCTCTCCTCGACTACACCCGCGAACGCGGTTTGGCCCCACAACCCGTTGCCCTCTCCGGGCTGGTGGAAGAGACCTTGGGTTTTCTCAGGACCCAGCGCGGCCCCGAGGTCGTCGTGCATGTTGCGATACCGGCGGACCTCGAGGTCGCCGCCGACCGGCCTCGTCTGCAACAGGCCCTGGTCAACCTCATTGGCAACGCCTTGGAGGCCATGGGTGAGAAGGGCGAGCTGAGTATCCATGCCCATCGCGGGGGGGCCTGGCACCCGGGCTTGGGCGGCGGCGATGGCTTCGCGCAGGGCACCCCCGTCATCGATATCCTGATCGCCGATACGGGTCCCGGTATCCCGGCCAAGGTGCTGCCGCGCGTCTTCGACCCCTTTTTCACCACCAAGCCGGTCGGCCAGGGCAGCGGTCTTGGGCTCTTCATCGTCCACCAGATTGTCGAGGAGCATGGCGGATGGATTGGCGCCGAGAATCTGGCGAGCGGGGGCACCCGCTTCCACATCCGTTTGCCGGACAGGCCCGACCACGCCGATGCAACTGTTTACGAGGGCCAGCCATGACAGCCCGTATCCTGGTCGTCGATGACGAAAGGATCGCCCTGCGTAACCTGGAGCATATCCTGACGCGCGAGGGCTATGAGGTCACCACTACCCAGAGTGGCGGCCAAGCCCTGAACTTGCTCGATGCCTGGCCCTTCGATCTGGTGCTGACGGATCTCAAGATGGACAAGGTGGACGGCCTTGAGGTGCTGCGCCGCTGCAAGGCCAGATACCCAGATATCGAGGTCATCCTCATCACCGCCTTTGCTACCCTGGAGACGGCGGTGCAGGCCATGAAGGAGGGGGCCTTCCACTATGTCGCCAAGCCCTTCCGGCTGGAGGAGGTGAGGAGGAGCGTCGCCGAGGCCCTGGAAAAGCGGCGCCTCAAGCGGGAAAACCAGGCCCTACGCGAACAGCTTGACGCTATCCAGGGCCGGGCCCGACTGGTGACGCGCGACGGCGCCATGCACAAGCTGCTCGACATGGCCCGTCAGATTGCTCCCACCGGCTGCAATGTCCTCCTCACCGGCGAATCCGGCACCGGCAAGGAAGTCCTGGCCCGCTATGTCCATGAATACGGCGCCCGCCCGAAGGGCACCTACCTGGCTATCAACTGCGGCGCCCTCAACGAGGAACTGCTGGCCAACGAGCTCTTCGGCCACGAAAAGGGCGCCTTTACCGGCGCTGTCGGCAAGCAGGGCCTGATCGCGGCGGCGGATGGCGGCACCCTTTTCCTCGACGAAATCACCGAGATGACCCCAGCCATGCAGGCCAAGCTGCTGCGCGTCGTCCAGGAACACGAGGTCCTGCCCCTGGGCTCGATCCGGCCCATCCGGGTCGATGTCCGCTTCATCGCCGCCAGTAATCGCGACGTCAAGGCCTGGGTCGCCGATGGGCGTTTTCGCCAGGACCTCTGGTTCCGCCTCAACGTCGTCAACCTCCACCTCCCGCCTCTGTCCGAGCGGCGTGAGGACATTCCCCTGCTCGCTCAGCACTTCCTCGCTCGCTCCGCGCCCCTCATGGGCAAGGAGATACGGGACATCTCCGAGGAGGCCATGGCCCTGCTCAAGGCCCATTTTTGGCCCGGCAACGTGCGGGAACTGGAGAACGTTATCGAGCGGGGTGCCGCGCTTTGTCATGGCGACCGCATCGAGGCCGCCCACCTCCCCGACGAATTGCGCCAGCTTGGCGTTCGCGCCTTTCGCCGCAAGGATGGCCAGGTCCCCACCCTGGGGGAGCAGGAACGAGACTACATCCTCTGGGTCCTTGACGAGGCTAACGGCAACCAGACCCTCGCCGCCCAAATGCTGGGCATCGATCGCGTCTCCCTCTGGCGTAAGCTCAAGCGCTACAAAAACTGACGGCCTCGCCAAAAAGCCATTCCTAGTCGAGCCTGGTCAAAGGCCGATCGGGTCTACCGACAGGAGCAGCGGTATGGTCCACCGCGAGGTAGGCTAACCCGCGCTTGCCGGCCCGCCCCACCTATTTCCCCTCAGGGCCCGGACCGGGAGGCACCCCAGCAGTCTGGCAATTGCGCACTCCGTCCAACCGCCCACTCACAGCCAAGCCCCGGCCGAATCGCCGATTCGGCCACGAGGAAAAATGCTTCTTAGTTAAATCAGTATGTTGATATGTGGTAATGCACCTGGCATGGGTCTTGTCAGGATCAATGCTTCCCGGGCACGATCAGCACTGGGCATTGCGCTTGGCCCATGATGCGTTCGGAGACGCTGCCCAGCAGCAGGCGGCTCAGCTCGCCACGACCATGGCTGCCGACGACAATGAGGTCCGCCTGGCGGTTGTTGGCGGTCTCGACCACCACCTGATCCGGGCTGCCTTCCCCCATCAGGGCCTCGCTATCGATCCCAGCCGCCTTCAGGGCGGCCAGTGCTTGATCCAGCGCCGCTTGGGCCTCGGCCTTGCGTTCGGTGCCGTGGCTGCGGGTGGTGACGGAGACCAGGGTCACCGGGAGCTGGCAATCCCTGGCCAGATCCAGGGCCACTTGCGTGGCGGCCCTCCCCTGGTCGGAGCCATCGGTGGCGAGGAGGATGCGGTGGCTCCACATCGCCGCGGCGCGCGGTACCATCAGCACCGGGCAGGGGGCCAGGCCAGCGACATGAGCGGTGGCATGGCCCACCAGGAGGCGGGCCAGCCCACGTTTGCCGCGCCGGCCCAGCACGATCAGGTCGGGCTCCAGTTCCAGGGCGGTGTTGATGATTTCCTGATGGGGTTGGTCGCCATACACCAGTTGGGTAAGGCATGGAACCCCCTCGGTCTCGGCGGCGGCCACCACGGTGGCGAGGAGGGCCTGGGCCTCCCGTTCCATCTGCTCGCGCAGGCCATGGGTGCCGAACCCCTCCAGATCCTGGGGGGAGAGGATGATGGTCATGACCGTGAGTCGGGCCCCGCACCGCTTGGCCAGGGCGATGGCAAGCCGTTGGGCCCCGGCGGAGAATTCCGAGCCATCGGTGGCGAAGAGAAGGCTATGCAGCTTGGTCCCCATGATTTAGCTCCCTTGGGCCAGGCGGTGGGCCGCCATGCCCTTGATCAGGGCGATGATGATGGCGAGGCCACCCACCGCCATGGCCAGTACCAGGGTGGCGTCTCCCAATAGCTTCAGGTAGGCGATGGTGGCGTCCTGGATGGGTGCGATCAGCTCCAGCTTGGAGAGATATCCCGGCACATAAAAGAAGCGCGAAAACAGCACGATGACCATGATGAGACCCATGACCAGCTTAACCACGGAGTCCTTGACGTAAGTCGTGCCGATCGCGCCGATCTGGACGCCGAACAGGGAGCCGGCCAAAATGATCATGGCCAGGCGGATGTCCACGACCCCGTCCAGGGCATAGAGGATAGTGCCGCCAAGACCCATGACAAAGGCGATAACCAGTTCGGAAGCGGTTGCCATCAGAGCCGGGACGCCGAGCACATAGATCATGGCGGGGACACCGATGAAACCGCCCACGGCAATGGTGGCGGCCAGCATGCCGGTGGCGAAGCCGAGGGGCACGATGAAGAGCAGGGATACCTGGGCCTTGATGCTGGGGAAGAAAACCATGGTCCCCGGGATGCGCACGGATTGGACCCAGCGCGCCAGGGGGGTGGTTTCGTGGGGTGCCTCGGCTCCCGTCGTCTTTTCCTGCTGGAACATCTGGTAGGCATCCCGCAGCACGAAGAGGCCAACCACGGCCAGCACGACCACGAAGACCACCGAGACATAGAGGCTGGTCCCAACGTCGCCAAAACTGTGCTTGATGCCGGTCATGATCTGCTTGCCGACGAGCATCCCCAGTTCGGCGAAGAGACCCATGATGAGGCCCATCTTGACGTCCACCTGCCCGTACTTGTGGCGTTTCAT
>JBATOB010000042.1:0-1920 GCA_049290655.1 Chromatiaceae bacterium
CCTGCTGGCCCCGGATGAGGGGCAGGAGGGTGCCGACCTGACCGAAGTGGCCCACTTCCTGGATGAGCATCCCCTACTGTGGATCGACCGCTTCGCCGAGCGGGTCGCGGCCCGCTGTGAAACGCGCTTCTACGCCGGGTTGGCCCTGCTCACCGCAGCCTATCTCGACGAGTTGCGCGGGGTCCTGGCCGACCTGGACCAGGTTCCCCGCCCGAGCCCAGAGGAGATGGAGGCGCGTCGCCGCCCGGCGGTGGCCGTTGCCGTACCCCCACCGAGCGCCTTCGTCCCGGGTTCCGGCCCGGTTTGGTAGGCCCCGCCATGGCCGAGCCGGCATCGCGCCGGACCTGGCCGGGGCCCGGGGCTATCCTGGCCCCCGAGGTCGCGGCGAGCCGTTGCGTTCATTCCCACCTGGAGCAGGCGTCCTGCCGTGCCTGCGTCGACGCCTGCCCACGCGGGGCCTTTGTCCTGGACGACGAGCGCTTGGGCGTAGACACCGGCCGCTGCGATGCCTGCGGGGTCTGTATCCCCGCCTGTCCCCAGGGGGCCGTGCTCGGGCCCTTTGGCCCCGTGACCTACCGCGTCGGGGGCGAGCCCGTCACTTTTACCGCCTTTGCCGCCTGTGCCCCAGCCCTGGGGCCTATCGGCGAGCCCGGCCTAATGCCCTGCCTGCATGCCCTCGGGCTGCGAGAACTGTTGGCCCTGCGCTGCGACGGCGTCACCCGACTGATCGTCAGCCGGGGCGAGTGCGGTCGCTGCCCCCGGGGCTCGGCGACCCCCATCGACACGCACCTGGACGCGGCCCGTCGGATCCTGGCCTCGCGCGGGGTGATCGCGCTGGCTACTGTCTCCCTCGACCCGGCGGCCTGGCTGCGCGCGCGCGATGCCGCGGCGCGCCAACCTAGGCCCGGACTCAACCGGCGGGCCTTCTTCCGCCACGCCGTCGATACGGTGGTGGAACAGATGCTGAGCCGTGCGGACGGGAAGGCCGGGTCCCACCAAGCGGTCGCGGGAAGCGCGCCAGGGCGCTGGTTTCCAACCACTGGCCCCGGGCAGTTGGTCCCCTTCGCGCCCGAGATCGACCCGGCTCGCTGCACCGGCTGCGATACCTGCGCAAGGCTGTGCCCCGAGGGGGCCATTCGGGTCGAGCCCGATGCCTACCGGGTGGACCCCGACGCCTGTACCGGGTGCGGTGTGTGTGTGGACCTCTGCACCCAGGGTGCGGTGACCGTCCAACCGCTTGCGGTACCTGTGCGGACTCTGATCCCCCTGCACTTCGGCAGGTGTCGTGCCTGCGGGGCCCCCTTCCACACCCCCAGCCAGGACCGGACGGGCGCTGACCTCTGTCCGGTGTGCGCCTTGACCCACCACCACCGCCGGCTCTTCCAGGTCCTGGACTGAACTGGGTCGCACTATCGCTTTAGCAGGGCCTGACAGATTGGCAGCAGGGATTATCCCTTATGGTGTCAGGCCCGGGGCCGTGGGGGCTGGATGTCTCCTGACAAAGTGGCAGATTTCGGTTGGGCCTGCCGTGGCGAGGGTAGAAGCAGTGGGTGTCTGGACCTGGTATGGACCCAATCCTGCCCATTCAGACAGGGGGTTAGGGGAACAGCCCGGCCGCCCTGGGCGCTTGGCCTGATAGGTGCATAAGACAATTCGGCTGTTGCCACATGACCAACAAAATCCACTGAGAGGACTCTCCACAATGAATATGAACAAGATCGCGCTTGTCCTTGGCCTGGCCTTCGCTGCTCCCACCGCCATGGCGCAGATGAGCGGCATGGGCGGGATGGGCGGCATGTCGGGGATGTCCGGCATGGGCGGGATGGGCGGCATGTCGGGGATGTCCGGCATGGGCGGCATGGGCGGCATGTCGGGGATGTCCGGCATGGGCGGCATGGGCGGGATGTCTGGAATGTCCGG
>JBATOB010000043.1:0-5634 GCA_049290655.1 Chromatiaceae bacterium
CGCATCCGCCGTAGGGCAGGTTCATGAGGCCGCCCGTCAGGGGGGCGCCGAGGGCCTGGCCCTGCGCCTGGCTGCCCACCAAAAACCCGATGGCAGTATCGACTACCGCATGGGTTTCGATGAGGGCACGGAAGACGATATCCGCCTAGATTGCGATGGGGTTTCCGTGGTCATGGACCCTGAGTACGTCCCCCTGCTTGATCAGGCGACCCTGGATTACATCGAGATGGAACCTCGGCGGTTCCACTTCATCTTCATCAACCCCAAGGACAGCGGCTACTGTCCGCCCATGGCGGACTGAACCCGCCTGGCGCCTTCACGCCATCCCTTATCCCTCCCCTGGCCATGATCGAACTCTCCAGTGAGGACAGCCTGAGGCTCAACGTCTTGCTGGCCAACCAGCCCCAGGCGATCCGCATTGACGAGTCGCGATTGCGGGTCCATGGTCTGTCGGAACGAGGCGAGGCCTGTATTACCCTTAACCCAACGGCCCGGCCAGAGGCCTATGTGCGCGCCGTGCGGGAACTCATCTCGGGCCATATTCTCGGTTCGCCCGGGGGCTATCCCACCTACCTGCGGCGCTGGACCCGCATGGGCCAGATGCGTGACGAGAGCCTCGCCCAACTGCTTCTCTTGGGGGAGCCCGAGGCTGTGGTGGCCGCCGCCTGTTCGCCAGGTCTAACGGACGAACTGGGGCGTCGCGCCTGGTGGGCGATGGAGGACGCCGAGAATGCCCGGCGCATGTTAGGCAATCCGGCCATTGTCCAGGGGCGGATGGGGCCGGTGCTGGCAGCATACCTGGTGGAGTTTCTGCCCTTCGAGACCGAAGCGGAGAAGATGACGGAATCCGTGCGACTGGTGCTGCAACCAGGGCTCATCGATGAGCAGCGCTGCCTGGATATTTGGCATAAGTCCGCCCGCAAGCCCGCCTATGCCCTCGGTTTCCTCCAGGCCAGGCCCGACACCCTCCCGGACCCGGCACCCGCACGCGCCGATTTTGGCGAATATGCCCCTCGTCTTGAGGGCTTGATCGGTGCGGGCAATCCTTGGGCCTGGGGCCTGGTCCGGGTCCTTTCAGCCCCAGGCCAGACCTGGCTGAAAACCGTCGCCCAGGTCCTCGCCAAGCCCCCGACCCAGGATCTGACCTTGACCACCCTGCAAATGGTGGCGGGCTATTTCGCCCCTCTGCGCCCCGAGGGCGAGCCGGACCTGACTTTAGTGGACCTGATCGCCGAGGCCGAGGCCTGTGTCGATCCCGCCCAAGCCCCCGATCCCCTCCGCGCCTGTCTTGCTGCGGTTCCCAGCTTACGCGATGATCTGGTGGCACTGAGGTTGCTCTCGGGTCTCGGTTATGGTGTCCTGCGCCCCTTGCTCCGAGACACCACGGCCTCTGGCAGTCTCATGCGTCGTAAGCTCGATCCGGTGCTGGGACCCATTTCGCTGCGCTTGGAAGGGTTGCGGGGCAAGGCCGGGCCCTGCGCGCATGGTCCTAGCCGCCAGTGCCAAAGGCCTTCTCCAGCGCCGCTAGGTCGATGGCCTTGAGATAGGCCTCGGCGTCCGCCCGCTCAATACCGGTCCCAGAGACCCGGATCAGCAGGTTGCCACCTCCGATGAGGCTGATCTCCCAGCCTTTGGTGCCCCGATCTTGGCGGATGAGGCCGCGCCGACCGGCATGGGTGTAGGGGCGGTTATCCGGGTCGCTTTGCATCATCAAGGGGTTAGAGATCATCAGGGTCAGCATCTGCAGAAAGGGCGAATTGGCCGTGAGGCTGATCTCTAGGCTGGCGCCATCCTCCCGGTGGTACTGGCGGCTGAGATGGGTGCCGACGAATATACTCGCCATGCCCCCGGAACTGGCCTGGGATTCCTCCGCCTTCCAGCCGGGGAGGGGTTCGGGCAGGAGTTTTAACAGGGATTGTTCGATTCTTTCCTGGATGGCGGCGATGACGAATTGCAGCCCCTGGACGCTGGTTTGTAGTTGTCCCTGTTCATAGGCGGCGCTGGCGGCCGCCAGTTGTTCCGAAATCTCATCGGCCTGGAGGGGGGCGACCAGGCTGGCGGTCAGGTACAGGCCAGCGATCCGGGTGATGAGGCTTCTCATGACGGGGGCTCCTGGTGATTGAGGGGGTATTCAACATCTAATAGCACGGCCCAGGATCAAGACGCGGCTTGCTAAAGTGTCTGACCCTGGTCGATCATGAGACGCGGATGAGTAGAGGGTCGCTCAAACAAAAAGGGACTGGACGAGGAGTTCGACCAGTCCCTTTGTTTCAATTGGTACTCCCAAGGGGATTTGAACCCCTGTTACCGGCGTGAGAGGCCAGCGTCCTAACCACTAGACGATAGGAGCGAGAAGAAACAGCGAAGAAGGCGTATTATACGCAGGCGCCAGAGGTTCTCAAGCCGGCTGGTGTAAATTCTCCACCCTTAATCCATGCAATATGGGTAAGGGTTTTCAACCTATTGATATATCGGCTAGCGGTCGCCAGTCTCAGGACGAGGCCCCGCCAGGAAAGACGCCAGCTTGTACCCAGACTCCGATTCCTGTCGTATCGTACCGCGCGACCAGCACGGCATCTCCCGCGCCAATATCAGTGAGAATGCCCTCAAGGTGCTCTATCGCCTCAAGCAGGAGGGCTATCAGGCCCTGCTGGTGGGTGGCGGCGTGCGCGATCTGCTGCTCGGCCGCGAGCCCAAGGACTTTGACGTGGCCACCGATGCCAAGCCCGAGGACGTCCGCCGGGTTTTCCGCAACTGCCGCCTCATTGGCCGACGTTTCCGGCTTGCCCATGTCCATTTTGGTCCCGAGATCATTGAGGTAGCGACCTTTCGGGGTGGTGGTGGTGAGTTGGAGGATGATGGCGAACGTCACCTCGAAAACGGCATGATCGTGCGTGACAACCTCTACGGCACCCGGGAGGAAGACGCACTGCGGCGCGACTTCACGGTCAATGCCCTCTATTACAACATCGCCGACTTTACCGTCATCGACTACGCGGGTGGCCTCGATGATCTGCAGGCCGGCCGCCTGCGCCTCATTGGCGATGACCCGGAGCGCCGTTACCGGGAAGACCCGGTCCGCATGCTGAGGGCCGTCCGCTTCGCCGCCAAGCTGGGCTTTAATATCGATCCCGACTGCGAGCGCCCCCTGAGGGAGTGGAGCAGCCTTCTCGGCGGAGTGCCGGCGGCGCGCCTGTTCGAGGAGGTCCTCAAGCTCCTGCATTCCGGCGCCGGGCTGGAGGGCTTCGAAAAGCTGCGGCATTATGATTTGTTCGGGCAACTCTTTCCGGCGACGGAGGAGTGTCTGGCCCATGAGGATCACGCCTTTCCCATCACCTTCGTCAGTCGCGGCCTGGCCAACACCGATCGGCGTATTCAGGAGGATAAGCCGGTGACCCCGGCCTTCCTGTTCGCCTTGCTCTTATGGGAGCCGGTGCGCCGTCGCTTTTTCACCCTGGCGGATCGGGGTATGGATCCCCATGACGCCATGGTCCAGGCCGGTGGCGAGGTGCTTTCGGCCCAACTCTCGCGGGTGAGCATCCCCAAGCGGTTCAGCCTGCCCATGCGCGAGGTCTGGGAGTTGCAGCCGCGTTTCGAACAACTGGAAGGCAAGCAGGCCCATCGTCTGGCGGCCCATCCCCGGTTTCGCGCGGCCTACGACTTCCTGGCGTTACGCGCCGAATGTGGGGAGGCGGACCAGGATCTGGCGGACTGGTGGACGCGTTTCCAAGAGGCCTCGGGCCTGGAGCGGGACGGGATGACGGGCCCGGCCCGTAAGAAGCGCCGCCGGCGCCGTCCCCGTGCCGGCCCTGGGGACGATGGCGCCGAGACCCGGCGCAAACCCCCTAATGGGGGTATGGATGTGGGCTGAACAGGCTGACCATCTTGCCTATGTCGCTATTGGCGCCAATCTGGAAGGGCCCGAGGGGCAGGTGCGGCGGGCCATGGTCGAATTGGACCAGTTGCCCGGCAGTCGGGTCCTGAGGGCCTCTCCTCTTTATCTGACCAGGCCCCTGGGTTCCACGGACCAGCCCGATTATATCAACGCGGTCGTCGGCCTGGAGACACGGTTCTTGCCCCGGGAGTTGCTTCTGGCCTTGCAGGCCATCGAGAATGCCCATGGTCGGGCGCGGGAGCAGCGGCGTTGGGGGCCGCGTACCCTGGACCTGGATATTCTCTTGTACAACGGGGGCAGCATCGACGAGCCCGATCTGCGCGTGCCGCATCCGGAGATGTCCCGACGCGCCTTTGTTCTCATCCCCCTCGCGGATATAGCCCCCGGCGACCTCGTCATCCCGGGCCAGGGCCGCCTGGCCGGGCTCTTGGCGGCCTGCCCCCGGGAGGGCATCCAACTCCTGGCCTCGGCCCGCGCTTGTGAGGGCGCGACTTCGCTGGCAGAATCGCTTCCAGCTTGAGCCGGGCGCCGGGGCTGGCCCGCCTTCATTCACCGAGATTCCTGCATGAACACCAAGCCCGTCACCCTCTCCACCCTGGCCGCCATGAAGCAACGGGGCGAACGCATCGTCGCCCTGACCTGTTATGACGCCAGCTTCTGTCGCCTCCTCGAGGAGGCTGGCGTGCAGGTGCTCCTGGTGGGCGACTCCCTCGGCATGGTGGTCCAGGGCCAGGAGACTACGGTGCCCGTGACCCTGGATGACATGGTCTATCACAGCGTTTGCGTGGCGCGGGCCCGCCGTCAGGCGCTCATCCTGGTGGATATGCCCTTCCTGACCTATGCCACCCCCGATCTGGCCCTGGCCAGTGCCGGCCGGCTGATGCGCGAGGGTGGCGCCCAGATGGTCAAACTAGAAGGGGGTGTCCCCTTCGTGGAAACCGTGCACCGGCTCACCGCTAACGGGGTTCCGGTCTGCGCCCATCTGGGGCTCTTGCCCCAATCCATCCATCGCCTGGGCGGCTATCGCTACCAGGGGCGGGATCGGACCTCCGCCCTCGCTATTCTGGAGGATGCCGTGGCCCTGCAGGACGCGGGCGCGGGGCTCTTGGTTCTCGAATGCGTACCAGCGGACCTGGCGCGGGAGATCGGATGCGCCTTGCGGATACCGGTCATCGGCATCGGCGCTGGCAATGGTTGCGACGGCCAGGTCTTGGTGCTACATGACTTGCTGGGCCTGAATCCCCGGGGGGCGCCACGCTTCAGTAAGAATTTTCTGGCCGGTCGCGGCAGCCTGGGCGAGGCCATCGCCGCCTATGCCGAGGCGGTACGCAGCGGGGACTTTCCTGGCCCCGAACAAACCGCCTACTAACGGCCCTCTCCATCCGCCCCGATCCAAGCTCATGCCCATGGAACTCATCGAACAGGTCCCGACCCTACGCGGGCGCATCGCTACCTGGCGCCGAGCGGGCCAGCGGGTGGGTTTCGTCCCCACCATGGGTAATCTGCACGCGGGGCACCTGGCCCTGGTCCGGGAGGCCCTGCGTCTAGCGGATCGGGTCGTGGTCAGTATCTTCGTCAATCCCCTCCAGTTTGGGCCCACGGAGGATTTTACCGCCTATCCTCGCACCCTGGAGCATGACCGCGCACTGCTTGAAGAGGCGGGGACCGATCTGCTCTTCGCGCCCGCGGTCGCCGCCGTCTATCCCCGTGGCCAGGCCGAGCAGACGCGGGTGGAGGTG
>JBATOB010000044.1:0-2630 GCA_049290655.1 Chromatiaceae bacterium
GCCCCGCCCCTTGCGGCGGGTGTATTTCCTGGGCGACGGCAGCGCCACGACCCTGGTATTTCAACGCCTGAGCGCGGCCGAGACCCTGGTGGAGTGGGTGAAGCACTCCTTCCTGCTCGATGTGGAAGAAAGACCCAGACTGGCCTCCCATTTCGATCAGGTGGCGACACTGGCGAATCAGCCTATCCATTACCGCCTCGATTACCCGAGGCGTTTCGAGGACTTGGCGCGCATCCGCCAGGCTATTGTGGAACATGCATGCGATGAGAGCATTACAGTATGAATTTGTCAGATAGGGTGAGTATCCCCGCGCAGGTGATGGCTCGGACGGTGGGCGACGAAACCGTGATCCTGGATCTCGCCAGTGGGACCTATTTTGGGCTAGACCCGGTGGGGGCACGGATATGGGGGCTGATGGGGGAGGGCAAGACCCTCGCCCAAGTCTGCGGCCAGATGCTAGAAGAGTACGAGGTGTCGCGCGAAGAGCTGGAACGGGACACCCTCAAGCTGGCGCAAGAGCTGGCGGCCCAGGGGCTGATCAGCCTGGCATAAGGCAAGGTAATCAGTGTCGAACCTCAACTAAGCCACAGGGAAGGTAAGCAGCGGGCTAGCTGAGGGACAGCGCTAATCACCCCTTTTTAAGGCAAGAGCCGATCCTGCAAGCGTGCCAGGGAATACTTGGCGAGACCGCGCAAGACGGTAAGCGGACTGTCGTGCCACAGCAATTGACCCATGAGGTAGCTCCCCATCTTTGACGTCGACCATCGGCCGGGGGTGGGGGCCTTTCGCGGGTGTCGCCCACTCAACAGCCGACGCAACGCACGCGACAACTCCCACTGGTGGGCCCGTAACCAGACGAGATCCATGTCGGGCTTGCCGTGACCGATGAGAAACCGCAGATCACGCTGGACCCTTTCTAAATCAAAGAAGATATCGGCGCTGGCGTGGAGAACGACTAATAAGAACAGGTCTTCCATCGTAGGATAGCGGAAACCCCTTCTGCCCGATGGTTTGGCGCGTGCAAGGATCTCGGCATACGGAATGGGGCGGAGCAGAATCTTGTCCAGGCAGCGATGCACCTCAACATAACCGGGTAGCCGCTTTTCGTGCTGATGGAATCCGCGCTCGCCAAACCGAAAATGTCGCGAGTGTGGCTTATTTTCTTCATAGCCAATCTCTGTCAGCGCCGTGGCAATAGGCTCCGCGTCATCACCCACCAACAGGTCAATGTCGGACGACAAACGAACCTCGTCCTTGGGAAAGGCTAAGTCAACGATCGCCTGCCCTTTGACGATCACGGGTGCCAAGTTGCGTGCCGCAAATTCCTTCCCCAGCTCATTCAACCGATATTCATAGAACATCGACGCGACCAGGGCCTGACCCTGCTTGGACACAAATTTCTCGGTTTCGAGCGCGATCACCCTCATACCCCAATTTAAGCCCATGATGGGCTATCTCTGCATGACACTGACATCCGGGGCAATGCAACCCTTGTCCAGCCGCAGCACGCGGTCGGCCAGGGCCAGGCTGGCTGGGCGGTGCGTGATCAGGATCACCGTACGTTGCGCCAGCACGGACTGGCACTCTTCGATGAAGGCGATCTCGCCTTGCGGGTCGAACATGGCCGTCGCCTCGTCGAAGATCAGGATGGGCGGATCCTTCAGCAGGGCGCGCGCCAGGGCGATGCGCTGGCGCTGGCCGCCGGAGAGTCGGATGCCCTGGTCGCCGATGAGAGTATCGTAGCCTTGGGGAAGGCGACGCACGAACGCATCCGCCTGGGCGGACCTTGCCGCCGCTTCGATGTCCGCGAGCGCCGCGTCCGGGCGTCCGTAGGCGATGTTTTCCCGCACGGTCCCGTTTAGTAACAGCACATGCTGGGCAACGAGACCGATTTGGCTGCGTAGGCTCGCGATGCTCACGCCACGAATGTCGGTCCCATCGATGACCACGCGGCCCGCGTCCGGGTCGGCGAAGCGCATCAGCAAGTGGATGAGGGTGCTCTTGCCCGAGCCGTTCTCCCCGGTGATGGCAACGGTCTCCCCCGCCTGAATCTCCAGGTTGACGCCCGCGAGGACCTGCTGCCGTCCCGGGTAGGTGAAGTGC
This sequence comes from Chromatiaceae bacterium, assembly GCA_049290655.1. Classification (GTDB taxonomy): domain Bacteria; phylum Pseudomonadota; class Gammaproteobacteria; order Chromatiales; family Chromatiaceae; genus M0108. Next base: position 2,104 of record JBATOB010000044.1, read on the forward strand.
ACATCCTCCAAGCACAGATGGCCGGACACCGGGGCGAGGGCGGGCGCCCCCGCGTCATCCGGCTCGGCGCGCACGGAGAAAACCTCGATGAGTCGTGCCGCGGCACCGCGGGCGGTCTGCACGCTGCCGTAGACCCCGGCCAGACCGCTCATGGGCCGCGTCAGGAGCATGCCGTAGAGCAGGACGCTCACGATGTCCGATGCCTGCAGCACCCCTGCCCGCAGTTGCAGGGTGCTCAGGTACAGCAGCAGGAGCAGACCCAGCCCAGCCAACAGGTTCACCGCTGGCGTGAGCAGCGATTCGATCAGGAGCTGACGCTTCGCGATGCGCAGCAGCTTGACGTTGCTGCGCTGGAAGCGGCGGGACTCGTGTTCCTCACGGGTGAAGGACTTAATGGCGGGGAGCATCCCGATGTTCTCCTCCAGGGTGGCGAACATCTCGGCGTGGGTGCGCACCCATTCGGACGTCAGGGGCCGAATGTGGCGGCCAATCAGCTTCATGGCCAGAAAGAAGACCGGGACCAGGAG
>JBATOB010000045.1:0-4406 GCA_049290655.1 Chromatiaceae bacterium
CCCTCACCCAGGGCTGGGATCATCGCGACGCCGGTCATCTGGCCGCCGCCGCCGCCGCCCGCCTCGTCTCCAGCTATGGCCCGCGCCTGCCCGCGGCGGAGACCCAGGCCATTCTGAAGGATTTTAGCTGAATCCAGATGTCCAGTATCCATGTACCCCAGGAACAGACCCGCGCCGGCTGGCGGGAGTGGCTCGCGCTGCCGGCGCTGGGAATACCGGCCATCAAGGCCAAGCTGGACACGGGGGCGCGGACCTCGGCCCTGCACGCCTTCTTCACCGAGCCTTACCGGGAAAACCATAAAAGCCTGATCCGTTTTGGGGTACGACCCCTGCAGCGGCGCCAGAGACTGACGGTGATCTGCACCGCCGAGATCCTGGATCAGCGCCTGGTGAGCGATTCCGGTGGTCACCGGGAGACCCGCTGGGTCATCGCCACCCCCGCCCGGCTCGGCGAGGATGAATGGATCCTGAACCTGACCCTCACGGATCGGGACTCCATGCTTTTTCGCATGCTGTTGGGACGCAGCGCCATGAGTGGGCGACTGCTGGTGGACCCCCAGGCCTCCTACCTGGTGGGTCGCAAGCCAAATCTGAAACGCCTTTACCCCTCCTTGGCCACAGGTGAACCTACGCAGAGATGAAAATCGCCATCCTTTCGCGCAATCCCCGGCTCTACTCGACCCGACGGCTGGTGGAGGCCGCTACCCAGCGCGGCCACGAGGTCCGCGTCATCGACGTGCTGCGCTGCTATATGAACATCGCCTCGCACCGGCCCAGCATCCACTTAAAGGGCGAGGAACTGGGGCGCTATGACGCCGTCATCCCGCGCATCGGTGCCTCGGTGACCTTTTACGGCACCGCCGTGTTGCGCCAGTTCGAGATGCTGGACACCTATACCCTCAATGAATCCGTCGCCATCACCCGCGCCCGCGACAAGCTACGCTCCCTGCAACTCCTGTCCCGCAAGGGCATTGGTCTGCCGATGACCGGCTTCGCCCATGCCCCGGATGATGTCCAGGACCTCATCAAAATGCTGGGCGGGGCCCCCCTGGTCATCAAGTTGCTGGAGGGCACCCAGGGCATCGGCGTGGTCCTGACGGAGACGCAACAAGCGGCGGAGAGCGTCATCGAGGCCTTCATGGGGCTCAAGGCCAACATCCTGGCCCAGGAATACATCCGGGAGGCGGGTGGCGCCGACATCCGCTGCTTTGTCATTGGTGACAAGGTGGTGGCGACCATGAAGCGCCAGGCCAAGCCTGGCGAGTTTCGCTCCAATCTGCATCGCGGCGGCTCCGCCAGCCTGATCCGCATCACCCCGGAGGAGCGCTCGACGGCGGTGCGCGCCGCCAGCATCCTGGGCCTGAACGTGGCGGGTGTTGACATACTGCGCTCGAATCATGGCCCCGTGGTCATGGAGGTCAACTCCTCCCCCGGGCTGGAGGGCATCGAGGTCGCCACCGGCAAGGACATCGCCGGCATGATGATCCAGTTCATCGAGCGTAACGCCAGCCTCGGTCGGAGACGGACCCGGGGACAAGGGTGAGCGCCAAGCTCCAAATTGGTGGCATCGATATTCCACCCAACAGCCAGCGACTGGTGGAGCTGCGCCTGCCGCTCCTCTACACCCATACCCCGGTGGTGTTGTCGGCCCAAGTCATGCGCGGCCGGCGCGACGGCCCCTCCCTTTTCGTCTGCGCCGCCGTGCATGGCGACGAGATCAATGGGGTCGAAATCGTTCGGCGCTTACGCCAGGCACCGGCCCTCGCCCGCCTGCGTGGCACCCTGATCTTGGTGCCCGTGGTCAACGTCTATGGTTTTGTGCGCCAGTCCCGCTACCTCCCGGACCGGCGCGACCTCAACCGCTGTTTTCCCGGCTCCGAGAAGGGCTCCCTGGCGGCCCGCCTGGCCAACGCCTTCCTGGAAGAGATCGTCGCCAAGACGGACTTTGGCATCGACCTGCACACGGGCGCCGTGCATCGCGAGAATCTGCCCCAGATCCGCGCCAGCTTTGACGACAGCGGCCGGGTGGAAGGCCTGGCCAAGGCCTTTCGCAGTCCGGTCATCCTCAACGCTGACCTCCGGGACGGCTCCCTGCGCGAGGCCGCCGCCAACCTGGGGGTACCCGTGCTCGTCTATGAGGGTGGCGAGGCCCTGCGCTTCAGCGAACTGGCGATCCGCGCCGGTGTCCGCGGCGTCCTGGGCGTGCTGCGCGCCCTGGGGATGCTGGGCGGAGCCAAGCGGTCCCCACGGGCCGGGCCGGGCCAGCCCGAAGCCGTCATCGCCACCTCCAGTCAATGGGTTCGCGCCCCCCAGAGCGGCATCCTGCGCGTCCCCCGGCCCTTGGGGACCCGGGTCGAGAAAGGGGACAATCTGGGCTGGATCGCCGACCCCCTGGGCGACAACGAGATAGGGGTAGAGTCGCCCACCGCCGGCATCATCATCGGCAAGGTCAACCTGCCCTTGGTGAACGAGGGCGAGGCCCTCTACCACATCGCCCGGTTTGGCGAGCCCGACATGGCCGCCGAGGCCGTCGAGCGCTTCCAAAACGCCGTCGGCCCCGAATCCGATGCCGTGCCACTGCTGGAGCCTCCGAGTAATTGACCCTCTCCATCACCCTGCCATAAACCAGCAACGCAACTCTAACGCCCTCAGGTTTATGTATCCTCCTGGCATTTCCTCCGGGCAAACCTATGCGTTAAGCCCCATCGGCGTGATCCGATCCTGTTACACCGGCAAGTTTGGCATCCCGCGCCAGGCCGGGCTGGTGACGGCGGCGGAGGCGCGGCTGCAACTGTACGCGGAGTTTGCGCGGGAGGAGGCCTTTGCTGGACTGGAGGGCTTCAGCCATCTCTGGCTTATCTTCATCTTCCATGACGCCCTCGCCGAGGGCTGGCGGCCGACGGTGAGGCCACCCAAGCTGGGCGGCCGGCGTAAGGTCGGGGTCTTCGCCAGCCGCTCGCCGCACCGGCCCAACCCCATCGGCCTGTCCGCCGTCGCCTTCCTCGGCTTTGCCCGCGACGAGGGGGGGCTTGCCTTGCGCCTGGGCGGCGCGGACCTGCTGGACGGCACGCCGGTGCTGGACGTCAAACCCTATATCCCTTATGCCGACGCCCTGCCCCACGCCAGTTCCGGCTTCGTACCCGCGCCGCCCGATCTCGCACGCGGCGTGACCTTCAGCCCCGAGGCCCAGGCGCAAATGCGCGCGCGGGACCCGGACGGCCATCGCCGCCTCCCCGAACTCATCACCCAAATCCTGCGCCAGGATCCCCGCCCCGGCTACCTGGACCGCTACAAGAATCGCCGGGATTTCGCCATGCGGCTCTACGACCTGGAGGTGAAATGGCGCGAAACCGACGGCCAGATTCTGGTCAGGGCACTGGAGCCCGCGGCGGACTGAGCCCATCCCGGCACCTGATTGGCCTCCGGGGTGCGGCTCTGGCCACCTTCCTCGTCGCATTCTTGGACGCTTTTCAGCTCGCTTTACTGGGCGCCTTATCGCAAAAAGCCGTGCTCGGCCAGGAAGGCGGTAGTGATGTGGCCGGCGGCTGGGTCAGCGGCCTTGTCGCCCAGGATCAGACGTTCCAGATAGCGGGCCACCAGGTCCACCTCCAGGTTGACCCGGGTCCCGGTCTGGTAGTCGCCGAACAGGGTCTCGGTCAGGGTGTGGGGAACTAGGTTCAGCTCAAAGATGGCCCCCTGGACGGCGTTGACCGTCAGGCTGGTGCCATCGACGCAAATGGAGCCCTTCTGGGCTATGTAGCGCGCCAACCCCGCCGGGGCCTGAATCTGGAATCGCCAGGAGCGGCCGTCCTGGCGCCGCTCCAGCACCTCGCCGACCCCATCGACATGGCCGCTGACCAGGTGGCCCCCTAGGGGCGTGGCCAGGGTCAGGGCCTTTTCGAGATTGACCCGACTGCCCGGCCGCAGCTCGCCGAGGGTGGTCAGGGACAGGGTCTCCCGGGACACATCCGCCGCGAAGCGCCCCCCATCGAGAGCAATGGCGGTGAGACAGACCCCATTGACGGCGATACTGTCCCCCAGTACCACCTCGCCCATGGGCAGCTTGCCGGTGCCCAGGGTCAAGCGGGCGTCCCCGCCCCGGGATTCGATGGAATGCACCGCGCCGATCGCCTGGATGATGCCTGTAAACATGGTCTTTAACTTGGGTTGCCGATAAGTGCCGGGAATCTTAGCGCCCCCGCTTCCCCATCGCCAGCGGGCCGGGCTGACGCGACCCATGGCGATGTTCAGGGTCGGACGCTATCATGCAAGGCATATCAGGGCGGAGTCTAGAATCAAAGGCAACACCTCTACATTTATAGGTGTTGTGATGACCAAGCACTTCGAACAACTGTCGGCCGAAGAACGGGCGACCATCATGGTGATGGTCCAGGAGGGGCAGAGTT
>JBATOB010000046.1:0-6537 GCA_049290655.1 Chromatiaceae bacterium
GAGCCGGGCTCCGGGGAGCGGCTCGCGCTGCGCCTGGCCTTGGCCGCCGTCGAGACCCGGCAGCGGCCCCTGGTAGATCGTTTTATCGCGGATGTTCGTGCCACCCGGGAGAAGATCACCGGGCTGATCCGGCAGATCCTGGCCGCTGCGCTACCCGCGGATGATCTGGACGCCCTGGCGCGGGGCCTGAACAGGGTCGATACGCGCCAGGCGGAACTCAGCGCCTTCATCAGTGATGCGGAGAACGCGGTCGACAGTGGCATCGACGCCCCGCGGATGCGCCGGCTGGTGGGTCTGGCGCAGCACCTGGGTGATCTGATTTGGCGCCTGTCCGAGGGGCGCCAGGGCTACGGGCGCGCCCACCTGGGATTGGTGCTGTGCTCCGATGCACCGTCGGGATGGGGCGGGGTATTTCCCAACAACCCGTTCCGCGATCCAGTAACCGTCGATCTGACGGGCGATGGTGCCCAACTTGCCGCGGGTCTGTTGGAGGGTCAGTTGCGGCACGCGACCGAGGGCTTCATTCTGATGCGCAAGGCCAGCTTGGAGCTGGAGAGCCCCGCCGACGCGGCGCGCCAGTGGTCGAGCCTGGACGCCCTGAGTTGGCGCGATCTGACCGCCGAGGAACGGGCGCTTTGCCCCTCTCTGCTCCTGGTCGGCAGTGCCGCTGTCCTCGCTGGCCGGGGGTTGGCCCAGGTGGCCTGGCTGCTGGGCACCGATCTTCCGCTCAAGATGATGCTCTTCGCCGACTTGGACCTGGGGTTATCTACCCGGGCCGCCTTGGAGACGCCCTTGGTCGCCGCCGCGGACCCAGCGATCAACCTGGCCCTGCTGGCGCTGGCTCAGCGCGGCGCCTGTATCGCGCAAAGCTCGATCGGCGCCCCCGAGCATCTGGGGCACAGCCTGGATGCGGCCTGGGCCTTTACCGGCCCGGCGCTACTCCACGTCCATGCTCCCAGTCCGGGACGCCACGGCTTTGCGCCGCACTTGACCGTCGAGCAAGCCCGCCGCGCCCTGGAGGCACGGGTTTTCCCGCTTTTCCGCTACGATCCACGGGGCGAGGGCGTATTCGGCTCCCGCCTCAGTCTGGAAGGCAACCCGGAGCCCTCTGCCACCTGGACTGGCGAGGCACTGGGTCATGCCACCACCCCAGCCGATTGGGCCTTGACGGAGGGCCGTTTTGCGAGCTGTTTTGCATCACTCCCCGAGGATGCTCCATACCCGATGCCCCTGGCCGAGTATCTCATGCTCGACGACGCGGCACGGGGGGGCAGGACACCCTTCGTGTCGCTGACGCGGCAGGATGGGGGATCGACCCGCTACGCGGTCGCTGCGTCCTTGGTTGGCGCGAGCGAGGGGTGCCAACACGCTTGGCGCACCCTTCAGGAGTTGGCCGGAGTCGTGACCCCCTTCACCTCGCGCATCGAGCGGGAAGTTCGGGATGGGGTCGCGGCAGCCCACGAGGCGGAGCTACGGGCGCTGCGTGACGAATACGAAGGGCGCATCCGCCATCTCCAGGAGGAGATGAGGGAGAAGACCCGCGAGGATATTTGCGACCGCCTGATGGTGTTGGCGGGATATGGAGGGGGTGGCGTCGGAGACCAACCGTCGTCCGGGGCGAGTCATTAGAAATGGATGCCCTGTACACATTGCTCAGGCGCGGCTTCCGCCATGGCGTTCATCCGGAAGAACACAAGGAGCGCACGGCGGGAGTACCGATCCAGCGTATGCCCTTCGTCGGCCGCTATGTGCTGCCCCTTGGCCAGCATCTGGGGGCACCATCCAAACCCGTGGTGGAGGTGGGTGAGCGGGTGGAGCGTGGCCAGCTCATCGCGGAGCCTGGCGCCTTTGTCTCCACCAGCCTGCATAGCCCGGTTACCGGCTGGGTTCGGGCGATCGCGAGCCGGCGCCATCCCGGTGGCCTTTTCGCCCGTTCCATCGAAATCGAAACCGATCCCTATGCCACCCAAAGACTGACCCCCCGCCCACCACTGGCATGGGAGGCCATATCGATCACGGATTTCATCGCCGAGATACAGAAGGCAGGCATCGTCGGCATGGGCGGCGCCGCCTTTCCGGCCCATGTGAAGTACTCCCTTCCGGATGGTCAGCATATCGACAATGTCCTGGTCAACGGCGCCGAATGCGAGCCCTTCCTGACCAACGACCACCGGCTCATGGTGGAGCGCCCCGATGCCCTGTTGCGCGGCATCGAGATCCTGCTGCACGTCCTTGGCGCCACGGCCGCGACCATCGGTGTGGAGCTGAATAAACCAGATGCCATCGCCGTCCTGCAACGACGCATCGACCCCGCCGGGCCGGTCCGGGTAGTCCCCTTGCGTGTGAAATATCCCCAGGGAGCGGAGAAGATGCTGATCAAGGCGATCTACGACCAGGAGGTCCGGTCTGGAGAACTGCCGCGGGATATCGGCATCGTCGTGAACAATGTGGGGACCGTGGTGGCGATCGCCGACTGGCTCGATTCGGGCGTGCCACTGATCGAGCGCGTTGTGACCGTCTCCGGTAGGGGGGTTGCGAAGCCTTCCAACCTGATTGTCCCCTTGGGCACGCCGGTGCGTGAGGTACTGCGCTTTTGTGGTGGACTGCGGGACGACACCGTCGAAGTCGTCGTGGGCGGTCCCATGATGGGTACCACGGTATCCAGCCTCGACGTACCCGTACTGAAGGGAACCTCGGGTCTGTTGGCCTTCACCCGGGAGGAAACGGTCCGTCCAAAGGAATATCCCTGCATCCGTTGCGGCCGATGCGTCGAAGCCTGTCCGGCCTTCCTTAACCCATCGCGGCTGGCTCGGCTCGCCAAGGCGCGGATGTTCGGTGAGATGAAGCAGATTGCGGTAATGGACTGCATCGAATGCGGATCCTGCACCTATTCCTGTCCTTCGGGCATTCCCATCGTCCAACTCATCCGCACCGCGAAGTCCCAACTACGGCAACCCACGAGAAAGACCGCATGAAACAGAAGGATCCCCGGCTGCGGCTGCAGGCCGCCCCCCTGCTCAGGCAGCAGATGACCACCGCCCAGGCTATGCGGGACGTGATCTACGCCCTGCTACCGGCGACCCTGGCGGGCATCTGGTTCTTCGGGCTGGGGGCGGTCCTGGTGTTGCTGGCCAGCATCGCCGGTGCCATGCTCACCGAGTGGGCCTTCTCACCGATGCAGCAGCGCACGGAGCGGCTGCTGGACGGTAGCGGCCTCCTCACCGGTCTGCTGCTGGGCCTGACCTTGCCGCCTGCCCTGCCTTTGTGGATAGCCTTTATTGGGGGCGCCGTATCCATCGGCCTGGGCAAGTTGATCTGGGGCGGGCTGGGGTACAACCTGTTCAACCCGGCCCTGGTGGGGCGCGCCTTCCTAGGCGGTACCTTTCCCAACGCCATGACCACCTGGAGCGACCCGGCATCCGGAGCGGGATTCCTCCACGTCTATTCCTCCAACCTGGCCCTGCCCTTCATGCAGGCCCATTACGACGCGGTCAGCGCCGCCACGCCCCTGGGGCTGATGAAGTTCGAACACCAGCTCACCTCCCTCCTGGACCTGATGATCGGCAATACCGCAGGTTGCATCGGCGAGACCAGTGGCTTGCTGTTGCTCGCCGGGGGGATCTATCTGTTGCTGCGGCGGGATATTGACTGGCGCATGCCAGCGGGTATCCTGATCGTGGTAGCCCTCTTCTCGGGCATCCTGTACCTGGTGGACATGGCTCGCTTTCCGGGGCCCCTGTTCTCGGTGTTTTCCGGGGGATTGCTCCTCGGCGCCTTTTACATGGCCACCGACCCGGTAACCTCTCCGCTCACCCCGCGCGGGACCTGGCTCTTCGCCGCCGGGGTCGGGCTGCTGGTGGTACTCATCCGGGTCTTCGGCGGCTTTCCTGAGGGGGTGATGTACGCCATCCTGCTCATGAACGCGGTCACGCCCCTGATTGATCGCTACATCCGGCCCCGGGTCTTCGGCACGGGCATAGGGAAAAAATGATGGACACACCCCACCCCATCCCCAAAGCGGCCGAGCCAAGCTCCGTTCGGCTGGTCGTCACCCTCGCCTTCGCCGGCTTCCTGTCCGGCTTGATCATCGTAACGATGTTCGAGTCCACCCTGGCCTCCATCACCGCCCACCGAGACCTGATCCTCGAGCAGTCGGTCTTAAAGGTTCTGCCGGGCGCCGTCAGCCTGCGCCGGATGGTCTTCCGGGACGGGCGGCTGACCATCGTGGAGCGGGAGCGGGACGGCGAGGAGATGATCCTTGGCGGCTACGCGGCGGATGGACCCCTGGTCGGCTACGCCATCCCAGGGGCGGGTTCGGGCTTCGCGGACACCATCCGCTTGTTATACGGCTATCTTCCCGAAGGGCGCAAGGTGGTGGGTATGGAGGTCCTGGAAAGCCGTGAGACCCCCGGGTCGGGGGACAAGATCTACAAGGACGCGGCGTTCGTGGCCAACTTCGCTTCCTTGTCCGTCGACCCCGAGATCGTGGCAGTGAAAAAGGGCAAGAAATCCGCCCCCAACCAAATCGATGCCATCACCGGCGCCACCATTTCCTCCAAGGCGGTGGTCAAGATCATCAACGCGGCCAATACCCTCTGGCTACCGCGGCTCGAAGCGGCGCCCGGTTCGGAAACAGAGACAACCACAATGAGCACGCAGGACACGAAAGAGTGATCGAGATTGGGAGATCAGCCGAACCCGTCGACTAAGGCCAATCGCTCCCCCGTCATCTCGGCAGGGAGTGCTGGGATCCAGGCGTCGGGAACAGCGGACCTCGGAGGGTCCGCGGCGCCTTCGGCATAGCGATGTGACCAAGAACCAAAGCTGAAAACAAAGGCGAACCATAGCGCCGACAAGCACCAGGTACCAACCATGCCCAAGATCAAACCAGACGCCTACCAGGAATTCAGCAAGGGCCTGTGGCGGGAAAACCCCGTGTTCGTTCAGGTGCTGGGTATGTGCCCCACGCTGGCGGTCACCAACTCGGCGGAAAACGCCCTCGTCATGGGCGGGGCTACCATTTTTGTCCTGATGGGGTCGAGCTTTTTCGTCTCCGCGCTCCAACGTTGGATACCAGCGCAGGTGCGCATGGCCACCTACGTCGTCATCATCGCCACCTTTGTGACCGTCATCGACTACAGCCTGGAGTCTTTGTTGCCCAGGGTGCACGAGGAGCTGGGGCCCTTCATTGCCCTGATCGTCGTCAACTGCATCATCATGGCCCGCCAGGAGGCGTTCGCGGCGCGCAATCCCGTGCGACTAGCGTTGCTGGACGCCGCCGGCATGGGCATCGGCTTTCTGTTTGCCCTGACCGCCTTGGGAAGCGTGCGCGAGATTCTGGGTGTAGGCAGCCTATTTGGCGTCAGCCTGTTCGGCCCGAATTTCGAGCCCTGGGTCATCATGATCCTGCCGCCCGGAGGTTTCCTCACCCTCGGGCTCCTGCTGCTCTTCTTCAACTGGCTGAAGGAGCGCAAGGAGCGCCTGGTGCAACGGCTCGACGCGATGGAGGCGCAAGCCCAATGAGAGATCTGCTGTGGATCTTCGTTAGCACCCTGCTGATCAATAACTTCGTCCTGGCCTACTTTCTCGGGATGTGCCCCTTTTTTGGCGTGACCCAACGCCTGGACACCGCCTTCCGGCTGGGTATGGCCACCTCCTTCGTCATGCTCGTCACCGCCCTCTGCGTCTGGTTCCTCAATACCTACATCCTGGAGCACGCCCCCTATCTGCGGCTGATCAGCTTCATCGTGGTCATCGCCAGCATGGTGCAGTTCATCGAGATGGTGATCAAGAAGTTGAGCCCCGCCCTGTTCAGGGCCCTGGGGATCTACCTGCCGCTCATCACCACCAACTGCGCCGTTCTCGCGGTTGCCATATTCGCTACCAAGAAAGGCTATGGCCTGGTGGAGGGTCTGGTCTATGCCCTGGGGTCAGGGCTTGGCTTCACCCTGGCCTTGGTGCTAATGGCTGGCCTGCGGCAGGAAACGGAGCTGGCCCCCGTACCCCGCTTGATCCGCGGCACCGCCATGAGCCTCATTATCGCCAGCATCCTGTCCACCGCCTTCATGGGCTTTTCGGGCCTGTTCACCGCGACCTGAGGGACGACACTATGTGGGGATATCTCATTGCCATCGCTGGGCTCGCCGCCCTGTGCGGCGCCTGGGTGCTTTTCCAACAGGCGCTCGCGCGGGTCGACCCCGAGCAGGGCGATTGCGAAATGGGGCGTTGCGGGTGCGGGGGATGTGGGCGTGGTAATCCTAAAGGGTAATCCCAAAGGGAGCGATTGAACCGCCAACTTTGCCAAGGAGGGACATCGCCTTGAAACCCGGACGGACACTTGCGGGCGCAGTCACGATCAGAGGTTCCTTAAGGTCAAACTGAGGTAGTGCCCCAGTCGGTAGGATGGTAGCTAGTGCCTGAACGAAAACCCATTAAATTCGCCAAAACCGCCATAGTCCGCCGGAGGCTGGGAGTGATATCAGCTCATGGCGCGGCGATTTAAGTGCCTGGCGCCGAGCTCATTGAGCGCAACTCGCC
>JBATOB010000047.1:0-1781 GCA_049290655.1 Chromatiaceae bacterium
GCCAGCGACCCCGGCTCGAGCCAGACGCGCCCGCCGAATAGCGCCATCTCGGCCTGGCGCCAGGACAGGGTGCCTGCCCCGGGCGCCTCCAGGCGCGCCCGGTACTGGCCGACCAGGGTCAGGGGGCCGAGGCTCAGACCGACATTGGCCTCCGGCAGGCTCAGGCGGGGCAGGTCCAGCCGCAACTCCCCCGCCGTCAGCACCCCGGTCAGACGCCCGGTCAGGCCCGTGAAGGCGATGCGGTCCTGGATGCCCGACAGGCCGTCCAGGTCTAGGGTCAGGTCCCCGCGCCAGGGCTTGGCCGCCGGGGCTGTCAGGTTCAAGGTCACCCGCGCCGTCCCGCCGTCCAGGCTCAGCAGCGCCGGCCAGTCGATGAGGATCGCCGCCAGGGGATTGCCGGTGGCAAAGGCCAGGTCCGCCTCCGGCACCTGGGCCACCAGGCCCGCTTGGGCATCCCAACTCAGCGCCAGCGGGGCGGCGAACCCGCTGGCGGCGCTCATCTCGCCCTGGAAGGCGAGCCGGTTCAGGTCGGCGTCCAGGTCCCCGCTGAGCGTCCAGGCCTGGGGGTGCAGGGTCGGGTGGCCGACGGACCCGGCGCTCAGCTCCACCAGCCCGCGCATCGCCAGCACCGGGCCCAGGGTCACCCCGTCTCCGGCGTCCAGGTTCCCCAGGAACAGCACATCCGCGCTCAGGTCACTGAACTCCACCCCCGCCACCGCCAGGCGCGGCAACTGGGCCAGCAGCCGCCCCTTCCAGGTGTTACCGCGCTCGGCCGGGACCACCTCACTCTCCAGCCGCAGGGGGCCGGCCTCCCAGCGGCAGGCGCCGGTGGGGCAGGGCAGATCCAATTGCACCCGCTGAATATGGGTGACGCGCGTCAGCCACACCAGGTTGGCGATGAGGGGCTGGAAGTCCGTCGGCGCCGCCGGGGGTGGGAGGGGGTCCGCCGGACCCGGTCGCCAGTCCACCTTCAGTCGGGCGATGTCCAGCATCTCCAGGCGGGGCTTGCCGTTCCCGAGTCCCGCCCAAGTCAGGCGCAGATCCCGGGCATAGAGACGTATCTGGTCCCCGGCCGGCAGGGTCCGGGCCAGGGACAGGCGGTCCAGGTGCAACTCCCCGAGGGCCAGGCGCGGGTGCCCCCACTCCAGCAGTTCCAGGCCCGAGGCCCGCCAGGCCCAGGCCCCGCCCAGGGCGGCGGCCAGACCAAGCAGCAGGGTCAGACCCAGCAACCAGCGGGTGATGACCCGCCCGCGCGACCGACGCCTCATGGCTCCTCCTGCCGCCGTTCAGGCGTGCTTGATGACCAGGGATTCCAGGATGGTGGCGATGCGCCCCGCCCCGTCGAGGGCCGTCTCCAGACGGTCCAGCAGGTGGGACCAGCGCAGCAGGGGCAGGGGATGGGCGGCCTCGGCCTCTTCTTCATACAGCTCGCCAAGGGCCACCAGCAGCAGGCTGTCGGTCTCCTCGGTGAGCCGCTCGACGGCGGCGATCTCGGCGGCGATGTTGTCGCCTCGCCGCAGCCGCTCCAGCATGCGTGCCGTCAGGGTCAGCATCTCTCCCAGGCTCCCGGCCAGGGACAGGGCCGCCGGTCGCGGCGCGGTAAAGCCATAGAGGCTGGCTCGCGCCGCCACCGCCACCAGGGCCCGGGTGGTCTCCTCCAGGGCCAGGCTCAGGGCGTGGAGATCGGCACGTTCCAGGGGCAGGAGTCGCGTCAGGCCCAACTCTCGGCCCACCTCCCGAAAGGTCAGGCGCGCCACCTGCTCCAGGTCGCGTACCCGGCC
>JBATOB010000048.1:0-4174 GCA_049290655.1 Chromatiaceae bacterium
GATGTAGCCTTTGTAAATATTGGCCTTTTTCTGTTCCCGGCCCGGGGATTCGATATCCAGATTGAAGAGTTTCTGGCCATCGACGATGGCCACCCGCAACTCTTCCGGCTGAGTTGCGTTGATCAGCATTCTTTTCATTCTTTGTCTCGCAGCTAGGCGCGCTGGTCTCCCGGGACTCTGGCCGGCCCATGGCCGCCGAGGTGGAGGCGGATGGCCGGAGGTCTGTCCAGCCGCGCAGGCCCTCTAGCCCTCGCCATTCGTGAGGCGGCGGGCGGTATGGGCCGCGCGGACAGGCGCGCGTGATCCTTCATGTCGCGGGGCCTTGTCTGAACCCCGCGCGCTTGGGACCAGCGCCTTCCTGGCTGAGGGGGCGCTGGACCTTGGGGCAATCTGGGCACTGGGATGGGGGCGAATCGAATCGAATCGAATCTCACCAAACCGATGCGCCGGGGCCGTCTCGGTGTACAATCCGCGACCGCCCCTGGTGTAAGGGACGCCGCTGGTTTAGCGCAAGGCGCCGGCCGACGGCAAAGGGTATGTCGGGGCGCCGAGGGATTGGCACGGTGGGCGGCCTATGTGGAATCGCCCCGGAAATCGTCAGTTTGCACCGCCGTTCCAGGCTTAAAAGGCCGGCACGTCGCAGCCTTCCAATAATATCAGCGATCGCTGATCGCATCAATCGAATCAAGGTTATGGACCAGATCTCCTCTTACAGCCTTCGAGACTCCCAACGTCATGCCGGATGAGGCCCCCAATCAGGCGGTCGTCCTGGTAGGCATCGATGCCGAGCTTGCTGGTCAGCGTATCGACAACTTTCTCTTGGCCAGGGCCAAGGGCGTGCCGCGCAGTCATGTCTATCGCATCCTCCGGCGCGGCGAGGTGCGGGTGAACAAGGGCCGGGTCAAGCCGGACTACCGATTGCAATCGGGTGATCTGGTGCGCATTCCGCCCCTGCGTATGGTCGAGCCCAGGCCACCGGGTCAGGCGCCGGAGTCCCGCCTGCGCGGCCTCGCCGGGGCCATCCTTTACGAGGATGAGCGCCTGTTGGCGCTGGATAAGCCGGCGGGTCTGGCGGTGCATGGCGGCAGCGGCCTGAATTTCGGCCTCATCGAGGCCATGCGCCAGATGCGGCCCGGGGCGGAGCTGGAATTGGTCCACCGTCTCGACCGCGATACCTCCGGCTGTCTGTTGCTGGCGAAGCGCGCCAGTACCTTGCGCGATCTTCATCGCCTCATTCGCGAGAATGGTGTCGAAAAGCGCTATCTGGCCCTGTTGGTCAGGCCCCTGCCGAGGCCCGAAATGACTGTGGATGCCCCCCTGCTCAAGAACACCCTGAAGAGCGGTGAGCGGGTGGTGCGGGTCGATACCGCCCAGGGCAAGCCGGCGCGGACCCTGTTTCGCCGCCTGCGTCGCCTGGGCGACCTCGATCTGGTCGAGGCGCGCCTCATTACGGGGCGTACCCACCAGATTCGCGTTCACGCCGCCCATCTGGGGGCGCCCCTGGCCGGGGACGAGAAGTATGGTGACGAGGCCGCCAACAAGGCCCTGCGCCCCCTGGGTCTCAGGCGCCTCTTTCTCCATGCCGCCTCCCTGAGCCTGCAACCCGCCCATCTCGACCAGCCCCTGCGTATCCAGGCCCCCTTGCCCGCCGAACTCGAGGCCCTGATCGTGAGGCTGGAGGGAATTAAAAAGTAGGGGAAAGGCGGCCTTAGGGATTATCCTAGCGGCTCAATACTGGGTCCCAGGGCGCCTTACCTGGCGTTTCCACCAGCGGTCTTCCTCATTTGCACGCTTCTTGCCGTATTAACGCCATTCCCCGCTGATCAGGCTTTTCCGCCATGTCGTACAAATTGCTTGTCTTTGACTGGGACGGAACCCTCATGGATTCGGAGGCCCGGATCGTGGCCTGCATCCAGTCCGCCTTCGCGGATCTTGGCGAGATGCCGCCGCCCCGGGAGATTGCCCGCGAGGTGATCGGCCTCGGGCTGGAGGAGGCCATGACCATGCTCTGGCCGGACGGTAGCGTCCTCCAGCGGCGCGAACTGGTCGATCGCTATCGCTTCCACTTTCTGGGCGGCCAGGAGACCGAGTCCCATCTCTTCCCGGGCGCCCGCGAACTGGTGCAGGACCTCAACGCCCGCGGCCTGCTGCTGGCGGTGGCTACCGGCAAGAGTCGGCGTGGCCTGGAGTCGGCCCTGACGAGTACGGGGCTCAGGAGTCACTTTCATGCCACCCGCTGCGCCGACGAGACCTTCTCCAAGCCCCATCCGGAGATGCTACTTCAGGTCATGGCGGAATTGGGGGCGGACCGGTCCGAGACCCTCATGATCGGCGACACGGAATTTGACATGGAGATGGCCCGCAACGCGGGCGTGGCGGCCCTGGCGGTCGCCTATGGCGTCCATCACCCGGAACGCCTGCTCCGGCATGAGCCACTGGATTGCCTCAAGGAGTTCCAGGAACTCCGGGAATGGCTGGAGCGTAACCTGGAGCCCTGATGCGCCCCGTCAAGGGCGCCACTCGATCCGCCAGACGTTGTGAATGCGCGGATTGCGGGCGAAGTCCTTGGGCAGGGTCGCGGCGGTGATATTCGTGATCTCCAGGGCACCCCAGGTGTCGAGTGCCTCCCGATCCAGTTGAAAGCGGCGCAGATTGTTGGAAAAGATCAGGATGCCGCCGGGCTCCAGGAGCCGGAGGGCATCCCGGATCAAGGCCACCTGATCCCGCTGGACGTCCAGGGTGGCGGTCATGCGCTTGGAAGTGGAGAAGCTGGGCGGGTCCAGCAGGATCAGGCCCCAGCGCCGCCGGCCGGCTTCCTCGCGCGGCCAGTGCAGGCAATCCGCCCGGATCAGTTCATGGTCGCGCCCGCCAAAACCATTGAGGGCGAGATTGCGACCCGCCCAATCCAGATAGGTCCGTGACAGATCCACCGTGGTGGTGCCTAGGGCGCCCCCCGCGGCGGCATGGACGCTGGCGGCGCCGGTGTAGCCGAAGAGATTCAGGAAGCGCCGCCCCGCCGCCAGTTCCCCGATCAGGCGGCGCACCTCGCGATGGTCCAGGAAGAGACCCGTATCCAGGTAGTCCTCAAAGTTGACGAGGAAATTTAGCCCTCTTTCCTGGACTTGGAAAAAGCGGCGCTGGCTGGTGAGGCGCTGGTACTGATCCTTGCCCTTCTGCCGCCGGCGGACGCGAAAGAAGAGATGCGCGGCGGGGGTCTCCAGTACCTCGGGGATGACGCCCAAGGCCTCCCGTAAGCGGCGCCGCGCGTCCAGGGGGTCAATGCTGGCGGGGGCCTCGTATTCCTGGACATTGGCGAGGCGTTCGCCCGTCCGGGTCTCGTAGAGGTCCAGGGCGAGGGCGTATTCCGGCAGGTCGGCGTCGTAGAGCCGATAGCAGTCCACCTGCTCGCGCCGCCGCCATTTCTCGAGATTTTTTTGATTCTTGCGCAGCCGGTTAGCCAGCATCCCCGCGCCAGGCCCCCGGTCTGTCACCGGCAGGGGGCGGGGCTGGTCGGAGACGAAATTCTCCTCCTTGACGTCGAAATGGAGCAGCCGGCAGGGGATGGGGCCATTGTAGAGGCTGTGATAACCCTTGGCCCGCAGGCCCATCCGCCGCCCCAGATCCGGGTTGCTCATGAGGACGGCGGCCCGCCAGCCGCAAAATCGCTCGCGGAGTACAGTGCCCAGCAGGCCGTAGAGACCCGTCAGCTCCTCTGCCTCGCCCAGGCGTTCGCCGTAGGGCGGATTCGCCACCACCAGGCCCAGATCCCCCTCGCGACCCGGGTTGGCCTGACTCAGATCGCGGCGCTCGAAGTGGACCCTGCCCGCCAGTCCGGCGCGATCCAGATTGTCGAGGGCCACGCGGATTGCGGCCGGGTCCCGGTCGTAGCCCCGGATCGAGGCCTTGATGGCGTCGAACCGGGCCAAACCCAGGGCCCGGCGCTCCCGTGCCTCCGCCAGGAGTTCCCGCCAGGGGCCCTCTTCATGCCCCAGCCAGCCGGTCATCCCCCAATGGACGCGGGCGAGCCCGGGGGCTATGTCGGCGGCCATCAGGGCGCCCTCGATGCAGAGAGTGCCGGAGCCGCAAAGGGGGTCGAGGAGGGCGGCGCCCCCCGGGGCCATGGCCGGCCAAGCCGAACGCAACAAGATGGCGGCCGCCAGATTTTCCTTGAGGG
>JBATOB010000049.1:0-8600 GCA_049290655.1 Chromatiaceae bacterium
AGTATCTAAAGTTGTTTCCGGAATTTGCGCGCGGCAGCACTAGTAGTATGGCCCACCGGTAAAAAGCCGGTGAGCGGGAAGTTGGCGCCGCGGCAGCGGGTGGCGAAGCGGTCCGGGGCGGTGGGGACGAGAGCAGCCTGAGTTGTTTGTTTCTGAGATTAATAATCTCCAGGGGCTTGACACGATTACCGGGCCATGGGATAGGTGCCGCCCGCCAGTTCAACGAAGGCGTTGACCATGGCCGTCCCCATCCGGTTGGCCAGACGTTCGAACAGGTCCTTCTTGGCGGTAAACTCCACAATCTTCTCGGCCCCGATCACGTCACGGGCGACCGATTCCGTGCTGCCGAGTTGGTCCGCCAGGCCCAGTTCGAGGCTGTCCTCGCCGTTCCAGAAGAGACCGCTGAAGATCTCTTCCCCGCCCTTGAGCTTGTCGCCTCGCCCCGCCTTGACTACGCCGATGAACTGCTGGTGCAGTTGATCCAACTGGCCCTGTAGAAAGACCTTTTGGGCCTCGGGCAGGGGGGAGAAGGGGTCGAGAATACCCTTGTTGGCGCCCGCGGTGAGCAGGCGGCGCTCGATGCCCAGTTCCTCGATGGCCTGCTGGAAGCCAAAGGCATCGATGCGCACCCCAATGGAACCGATGAGGCTGGCCTTGTCCACATGGATGGCCTCCGCCGCCACGGCCACATAGTAGCCACCCGAGGCGCAGAGATCCGAGACCACGGCATGCACCGGAATGTCCGGGTGCTTCTCACGCAGGCGGCGCACCTCGTCATTGATCTGGCCCGCCTGCACCGGGCTGCCGCCGGGGCTATTGATGCGCAGGATAATGCCCTTGGTATTTTCGTCCTCGTAAGCCTTGTCCAGGGCGTCAATGACATCCTCGGCGCCGGCCTGGGTACCAGCGGCGATGACCCCCTTGATATCGATGACGGCGGTGTGCTTCTCGCCCGGGGTCAGGCGATCGACAAGCTTGTCTTGCCACAGTGCTCCCAGAAGGATAAAGAGATAGACAAAGGTCAGCAGCTTGAAGAGGATGCCCCAGCGCCGGCTCCTTCTCTGCTCCCGCAGGCTGTCCATCACCACGCGCTCCAGCAGGGACTGTTCCCAGCCCGCCTCTCCCGGCCCCGGACCCTGGGCAGGACCCTTCTTCCAAAATTGCAGGTTCATGGCGTCTTCACTTGCTCGTTTTGAGGGAGGCCGCCGGCAGGGCGGCGTCAGTTAGCGGAGGCCGAGGGGTTGGTCGCCCCGCCGTAGGCCGCCGGCAGTGGCGATCGCAAGGTGTGGGCCAGCAGGATACGCGTCTCCAGCTCCCGCAGGCCGGAGCGGCCAAAGGCAAAGGGCGGCAATTCCTCGATACGCTCGAAATAGGTCCGCAGGGCGGGCAGGTCTTCCTCGATATCGTCCCCGCGCCCCATTATGAGGGCATCGCGGCCTACGAATAGCTCCCGGTCATGGCGGAAGCCAAAGTGGCGTTGGTCCTGGCCGAATACGACGACCGGCAGCGCATCCCCTAGGGCATGATCGATCTTGCCGGCGGTGATCCAATGCGGCACTACCACGAACAGATCCGGGCGGTCAAGCAGGCCACGCGCCTGGAGTTCGTGGCGCAGGGGCGTCCACTCCAGGGCCTCCAGGGTCGGGTCCTTGGCGAGGAGACCCGGGAACCAGACGCGGCCCAGGCCCGTCGCGGCATGGCCGACGATAATGAAGACCAGACCCACCAAGGCGGCGGCGGAGGCGATCGCCCACCGCCGGGGCCAGCCTGTCACGGTGGCCCGCGCCAGGTAAGCCCCCAACACCGGGTAGAGCAGCAGCCAGCCTGGCATTTGCCAATGGGGCAGGCCCCGGCTACCCCAGAGCGGCACGATCGTGAAGAGGGTGATGGCGGGCAGGGCCAGACAGAGGCAATACCAGGATCGCTCCGCCCCGCGCCCGGCGCGCACGGCGCCCCAGGCGGCGATGACCAGCGGCACGAAGATCCAGGGCAGGATCCACGCCATCTGGCCCGCGATATTGGCGAAAACCTGGCCGATCCTGAGACCTTGGGGCAGTCCGCGTCCCGTCTGGAAGGCAATGGATACCCATTGATGTTGCATATTCCAGATGAGGGCGGGCGACACGACGACGAGGGCGATCAAGGCCCCCACCCAGAGGGCCGGGTGCCGCAACAAGGGCCGCCGCGCCGGCATGCTGACCAGATAGATCATGAGGCCCAGCGCGAACAGGGCGCCATGGTATTTCGACAACCCCGCCAGCCCGAGCCACAGCCCCGCGCACAGCCAGGTCGTCCAGGGCGAAGGCGGGTCCCCGGCGGGAAAGAGCCCCCGCGCCAGCACTAGGGCGGCGGCCAGCAGAAAGAATTGCAAGGGGCCATCCGGCACCAGACCGCCACCGGACAGAGTAAAAAAGGCCGATAAATTGAGTGCCAGCACCGCCCAGACCCCCGCTTGGGCGCCAAACAGGTGTCGGGTCAAGGCAAAGAGCAGCCATGAGGAACCGGCGAACAGGAGGATGAAGGGCAGGCGCGCCGCGCGGCCCTCGCCCAGCACCGGCATCAAGAGATGGATGAGCCAATAATGCAGGGGCGGATGATCGAAATAGGAGAGCGAGAGATCCCGCGCATTCGCCAGGGTGTAGGTCTCGTCAACACCCAGGCCGAGGGTCGCGGCCAGGAGCAGGCGCAGGACCAGGAAGGCGCCAATGAGCGCCAGCACCGCCCTTGCGGGTCGTTCGAAAGTCAGACGGCTTGACTCGGGGTTCGTCGCCCGGAGGGCCGGGCTCCTAGGGGTGTCGCTGGAGGGCGGAAGGTGAAGGGTCATCGGCGGTTATCCGGGCGGGAGCAGGGCTGCTCCCGGCTCGGGAGGGGGCGAAGACAACAACCCATCAAGCCAGTAGGCCAGAAGGGCGACCATAAACCAGGAGACCAGGATATCACTCGGAAAGTGGCCGCCCGCGGCCAGGCGCGCCCAGGCAACGAGGAGGCTATAGCCCAGGGCCAGCCAGAGCCAGAGCCGGCGCCGGGGCGCCAACACCAGGGCGACGACGACCCAATAGCAGGAGCCGGCGGCATGACCCGAACTGAAGGAATGCCCCCCTTGGTCGGAGGGGACGAAGGCGGGGGTGAAGACGCGGGTGCCGCCAAATTCCTGGCAGTCCAAGGGCCTCGCGCGACCCCAATGCTCCTTGAGGATGCCATTGACCAGGAGTCCCGGCCCCAAGGCCAGGACCAGCAGCAGCAAGGCCAAGTCCCGACCCCCGACCCCAAAACCGACGAGCCAGCCGCGGCGACGCGCCAGCCACAGGCCCACCAGGGCCGGGGTGCCCAGGACCAGGAACCAGTAGGTGGATTGATGCACCAGACGCTCGAACCAGGTCCCACGAGCCGCGAAGCCCACCCCGGGGGTATAGAAAAGGCCGGAGACGGCGAGATCCAATTGGGGTAGGAGGATGAAGAGCAAGCCAACGCCCGCGAAGGCCAGCCACAGCCAGGCAGGCGCGTTCAGGAACCGGCGGCCCGGGCCCGGGCCGGTCTCAGGCGGGGGGATCGGAGACATAATGCAGCAGCCACCAGCGATGGATAGGTTCGGCGCAAGGGTCTGGCTGGCCGGCGACGGCCTCCAGCAAGCCCTCCTGGAGGCAATCATACAGGAGCCTTTGCCGGTCGAGCCGGAAACCCGGGATCACCGCCCACGGGGGGTTGCGGCTCAACAGCCACCAGCCTCCCGCCCGGGCGATAGCCTCCCGGTCCACTGGTGGGGCAATCCGGCCGCGCACGTATTCCGAGGCCCGGAACAGGCCGGGCCATTGGGTGATTTCCAGACCGGGGGCGTAAAACCGGGTCATGGCCACGAGCTGGTAGCGATCGGCGAAAACGGGGCCGGACAGGCCCTCTACCTCCCTGGCCAGGGCCTGGAAGCCATAAGTCTCGCGCAGGATGCGCTGCTGGTTGTCGGGCAGAGGCAGGATGCCGGTCCGGGCATGGAGCAGATAGAGGCTGACGAGGAGCACATTGGCTCCCGCCGTTGCCAGCAGGGCGCGGCGATAACCCGCCGAGGCCAGGACCGCCAGGGGGATCCCCGCCAGCAGGTAGAGCACCGCCCAATTGGGCTGGACGGCACTGAAGGCCGCCACCAGACCAAAGAAGGCCAAGGGGAAGACCGTTCCGGTGACCAGGAGGGCGCGAGCACCCCGATCTGGAACCCAGGGGCCAGCCTGGGCACGATGCCCCTGCCAGAGCCCCGCGACCAAGGGAAACAGCATCAGGCCCCAGAGGGCGGCCTGAATTCCCAGGAAACTCAGCACGGCCAGCAGACGCTCACCCAGGCCGGCCTGTTCCAGCACGGAGGCCCGCTCGGGCAGGGCCAGGGCGGTTCCGACCGCGTCGGCCGAGATGGCGCCGGCGGAGGTCGAAAAACCGTGGCCGAACTGGAAGCGGATGGTTAGCCAGTCGTGCTGGGCATTCCAGACCAGGTTGGGCGCGAAGCAGAGCAGGGCCATCAAGGCCCCCAGATAGGGCCAGGGCGTGCGCAGGGCCTTGGGGTCCGCCCAGAGGATGGCCCAGAGGAAGACGGGGCCGATGAGGGCCATGCCATACTTGCCGAGCAGTCCCAGCCCGGTGGCCATGCCCGCCGTCACCCAGCGGCGCCGGTCACCGCGCAAGGCCGCCAGCCCCTCGTGCAGCGCCAGTGCCCAGGCCAGGGCCAGGGGGGTGTCGGGGGTGGCCAGGACGCCAGCGACCAGGCCCGCGAAGGTGGCGCTCGTCATCATCAGGGCCAGCAAGGCTTGCCGGGCATCCAGGCCGCAGGCGCGGTAGAAGCGGAGAAGCACCAGCAAAGTCAGGGTCGCGGCCAGGAGATTGCCGAGCCGCCCCGCCAGGGCCGAGGCCGGGACCAGCCGCGCGCCCAGGCCCAGCAGGGCCACCCCCGGCGGGTGGTCGAAATAGCCCCAATCGAGGCGCAGCGCCCAGTCGAAATAGTAGGCCTCGTCCTGGGTCACCGGGAGCAGCCAGGCGGCCCACAGCCGCCAGAGCGCGATAAAGGCAAAGGCCAGCCATAGCCCGTGGACGGCGGGATCGGCAACCTGGATCGATCGGCCTGAGGGCATGGCACTCCCGTAGTCAGGTGAGGGATGCAAGAGGGACGGCTGTCCGCCCCCGGCCCCATAGTTTACAATAATCAGGCCCGCGGGGAGCCGCTGGCGCTCGCCACAGGAACAAGCCACCATGTCCGACCCCACCCCGGCGCGGGGCTCTTGCCCGCCGCCTGAAGTCGCCGTCATCATCCCGACCTTCAACGAGGCCGGTAACGTGGCGGAAATCGCTCGGCGGCTCCAGGCCTGTCTCCAAGGCATCGCCTGGGAGATCATCTTCGTCGATGACGATTCGCCCGACGGCACGGCGGAGCGGGTGGAGGCGCTGGCGCGACAGGATTCCCGGATCCGATTACTGCGGCGGGTTGGCCGCCGCGGTCTCTCCTCCGCCTGCATCGAGGGCATGCTGGCAAGCGCGGCGCCCTATCTGGCGGTCATCGACGCCGATCTGCAACACGACGAGACCCGTCTGCCCCTGATGTTGGAGCGCATCAAGGCCGAAAAAATCGACCTCTTCGTCGGCAGTCGCTACGTCGCCGGCGGCAGCCTCGGCGACTGGAACGAGCGCCGCCAATCCATGAGTCGCTTCGCCAACCGCTTGGCCCAACGTCTGACCCACGCCGACCTCGCCGACCCCATGAGCGGCTTCTTCCTGATACGGGCCAAGGTCCTGGGTAACTGCGTGCATGACCTCAGCGGCGTCGGCTACAAGATCCTCCTCGACATCCTGGCATCCTCGCCCCAGCCGTTGCAATTCGCGGAGGTCCCCTATGACTTCCGGCAGCGCCAGGCGGGGGAGAGCAAACTCGACAACGCCGTGCTCTGGGAATACGCGCTGATGCTGCTGCAAAAATTTATCGGCCCCCGGATACCGGTGCGCTTCATCGCCTTTTCCCTCATCGGCGGCTCCGGCGTGGTGGTGCACCTGGCGGTACTCTGGCTCCTGAATCGCTTCCTGGGGGCCTCGTTCCTCATGGGCCAGGCGGTGGCCGCCCTGGTGGCGATGACCACCAATTTTTTCCTCAACAACAGCCTGACCTACCGCGACGTCCGTCTGCGCGGCCGGCAATTGATCTGGGGCTGGTTTTCCTTCGTCCTGGCCTGCGCCGTGGGCGCCATCGCCAATGTCGGCATCGCCACTTATCTCTTCGAGGGTGATTCCGGCTGGATCCTCTCCGCCCTCGCCGGCATCCTGGTGGGCGCCGTCTGGAATTACGCCGTAACCGCCGTCTATACCTGGCGGGGCAAGGCTGGCTGATGTAAATGTGGCGATTGGCTGCCCGCCGCCGCGGTTTGGTGTATGTTGCGTCCCCATGAACGCCAACTTTACCGATTTCGATCTGCCCGAGGCCTTGATGCGGGGCCTGGATAAGCTGGGATTCAGCGAGCCGACCCCGGTCCAGCGGCTGGTGATCCCCCTCGCTACCGCCGGTTCCGACCTGCTGGTGACCGCCGCCACCGGGTCGGGCAAGACCATAGCCTTCCTGCTGCCCATGATGCAGCGCTTTTTGGCCCAGCCGGCGCCGCGCCAGGGCATCCGCGCCCTGGTCCTGGCGCCGACCCGGGAGCTGGCCTATCAGATCCAGGAGCATTTCCTCCAGGTCGCCAGCTTTACACGGTTGACCGCCGGGGTCATTGTTGGCGGGGTCTCCGCCAGCCAACAGGTGGCCGGTCTGCGCCGCAATCCGGACATCCTCATCGCCACGCCGGGGCGGCTCCTGGATCACCTGGAACGGGGCGCGACGGATCTGGGGGATCTGGAGGTCCTGGTGTTGGACGAGGCCGACCGCATGCTGGACATGGGCTTCGCCCCCGATGTCATGCGGATCATCGAGGTTTGCAACCCGGAGCGCCAATCCCTGCTCTTCTCGGCGACCCTGACCCGGACCGGCATCCAGTCTTTTATCGACGCGGCCCTGCGCGACCCCCAGCGGGTCCAGGCCGACCATCACCGTGCCGCCCACCCCGATATCCATCACCAGCGCCTGCTGGCGGACGACCTGGAGCACAAGCGGACCCTCCTCGATGCCCTGCTGACCGCTAGCAGGGTGGAGAAGGTGCTGGTCTTTACCAATACCCGCGAGCAGGCGGCAGCCCTGGGCAATTTCCTGGTCGGTAAGGGTCATCGCGCCGCCAGCCTGCATGGCGAGCTGGATCAGGGCGAGCGCAACCGTGTGTTGAATCTCTTGCGGGAGGGCCGCATCCGGGTCCTGGTCGCCACGGACGTGGCGGCCCGCGGCCTGGACGTGCCAGGAATGGACCTGGTGATCAATTTCGAGGTGCCCCGCAGCGGCAGCGATTACCTGCATCGCACTGGCCGCACCGGCCGTGCCGGAGCCTTGGGTCTCGCCATTACCCTGGTGGGCCCGCCCGAATGGAACCGCATGGAGAGCATCGAACGCTATCTCCAACTGGAGTTGGAGCCCTTGAAGCTGCCTGGGCTGGAGGCCCGTTACACGGGCCCGACCCGGTCGAGGACGCCCCGGAAGAAACCCGAAGCCAACCGGCCCAGGAAGTCAGTCGACAAGGCCCCCAAGGTCAAGGAGCGCCACCGGGACCGTAAGGATATCGGGAAGCGGCGTCAACCCTCGACCCCGGATGGCCAAGGAGAGACGGAAGGGGGATTCGGCCCCCTGAAACGGCGGTGAGACTGAAAGGCCTCGATCAGCAAGGAGCCCGTATCATCCAGGAGGAATTCAATGCCACCGAGACTTGTTTCCGCGCACCCATCTGCTACCGGTACATAACAACCACCGGCTTTCAGCCGGTGGTTGTTATGTACCCGCGACAAATCTTTACCAGCCCGCTATCTGAGAATGCATGGCAGGGCTGCGAATACCCATCAGTTCTGGGCACCATGGCGCGGGCTGCCTCCCCCTCCAAGGGCAATCCAAGCCCTGAGCGGCGAGCGCCTTGGTAGTGGTCACAGCGTCACCTCCGCCAGGTCGCCCTTATCCTGGAGCCAGGCACGGCGGTCGCTGGCACGTTTCTTAGCCAGGAGCATGTCCATGAGTTGCTGGCTCTCCGTGGGATCTTCGACGGTCAGTTGCACCAGGCGGCGGGTGTCGGGGTGGATGCTGGTCTCGCGCAACTGGCCGGGGTTCATCTCGCCGAGGCCCTTGAAGCGCTGGACGTTGACCTTGCCCTTGAGCTTTTCGGCGGCGATGCGGTCGAGGATGCCGCGCTTTTCGTCTTCGTCGAGGGCGTAGAAGACCTGCTTGCCGACGTCGATACGGTAGAGGGGCGGCAGGGCGACGTACACATGGCCCTCGGCCACCAGGCGTGGGAAGTGGCGCAGGAAGAGGGCGCACAACAGGGTGGCGATATGGGCGCCGTCGGAATCGGCGTCGGCGAGGACGCAGACCTTGCCAAATCTGAGTCTGGAGAGATCGTCGTTGCCGGGGTCCACCCCAATGGCGACGGCGATGTCATGGACCTCCTGGGAGCCCAGCACCTCGCTGGAATCCACCTCCCAGGTGTTGAGGATCTTGCCGCGCAGGGGCAGGA
>JBATOB010000050.1:0-3033 GCA_049290655.1 Chromatiaceae bacterium
TAAAGTGGACCCCGAAAATCGGACAGTAATTTAAGCTTGCCTCCTAACCGAGAGGGGCAGTAGGGAAGGGAGCGAAGCGAGGCGCAAGACGTATACGGCGGCCTTCAAAGCGCAGGTCGGCTTGGAGGCGATCCGTGGGGTCAAGACGGTCAACCAGATCGGGCAGGAGCATGGGGTGCATCCGGTGCAAGTCGGCCAGTGGCAGCGCGAGATCCGGGAGCGGGCAGAGAGCCTGTGCGCGGCCAAGCGCGGGCCAAGCAAGGCGGACGGTCCAGGAGATGCGGACCAGCGCCATGGCGAGATCGGGCGGCTGAAGGTCGAACGGGAGGGGCTGCAAACAAAGTCCGGGCTGAGCCTGTGAGGATGCGCCGGGAGTGGAGCGAGCACGCGGCGGCGCCGTTGGCGGTCCGCCGGCAGTGTGCGCTCGCGGGGGTGACGCGCTCTTGGGTGTCGGCGTCACCTGACCGGGACACGGTCAGCGCGTGGGACGTGACGCTCCCGCGGCGCCTCGACGCGGCGTATACGCGGCGGCCGTGCCACGGTAGTCGACGCCGGGTGGTATACCCGAAGGACCAGGGGCATCCGGTCAACCGCAACCACGTACAGCGTCTGACGCGGGTCCTGGGACTGGCCGGGCTGGCGCCCGGGCCGGCCACTAGCCGACCCCACCCCGAGCACCAGGTTTACCCCTACCGATGGCGGGGGGTGGCGGTGATGCGCCCCAACCCGGCGTGGAGCACCGACATCACCGACCTCCGTCTGGAGCGCGGATGCGTGTATCGGGTGGCGGTGATCGACGGGTACGCGCGGCGGGTCCTGTCCTGGCGGCTCGCCAACACCCGCGCACCCCTGGACAGCCCGCGATCTTCAACACCGACCCGGGGTCGCGGTTTACCCGTGACGCCTTCACGGGCGTCCTGCTGGACGCGGGTATCGCCATCAGCATGGACGGGCGCGGTCGGGCGCGGGACAACCTCTGCGTCGCGCGCCGCTGGCGCGGCGTGAAGTACGAGGACGTCTACCTCAAGGGCTACATCACCCTGCCCGCACCGCTGCGCGGGCTGACCACGTATTTCGCCTTCCACAACGGCGCGCGACCGCACCAGGGCTTGGGCAACCGCACGCCTGAGGCGGTGCCTCGCGCGGGGAAAGGCGGTGGGGCGGGGATCGCGGATCGCCACACAGCGCCAAGGCGCTGCAATGGATGTCACCCGTGCAACTTAAACTAGGGGAAAAACTGTCCTGGATATGGGGTCCACTATACTGGCCGGGCGACCCTTGATACGCCTCATGATCTCGCTCGGCGCCAGCGTCGGTGGCGCACTGACCAAGATGTGAACATGATCCTTGCTCACCACGCCTGTCACGATCCGTATCTCGAAGACCTCGCAGGTCTGCCTCACCAACTCTCGCACACGCTCCGCGACTTCACCCCTCAACACCTTGTAGCGGTACTTCGTCACCCAGACAACGTGGTACTCAATCTGAAACACGGTATGGCTACCGTAGCGGTACTCCATAGCACCTCCCTCATACAGCGCCCCATTGTCTCCGCTAAAGCTGACCGGCTGCAGCCGGTGGTTTTAACCCTGTGATGGAGAATAAATACGAGGACTATATCTTGATGCCGACAGGCGGGCACTGGCTTTCTACCAAAAGCTCGGCTTCGCGTACCGCAGGGCGATCAAAGCCTTGCTCCTCTTATGCCCCCAAGACGAAACGGCGCGAGAAAGACGCTAAATAACGCGATCCAAGGCGAAAAGAGCGGGAAAGAATTTCCTAAGCACTTGATTTGGCGGTGAGGGTGGGATTTGAACCCACGGAAGAGTTGCCCCTTCGCTGGTTTTCAAGACCAGTCCAATAAACCGCTCTGGCACCCCACCAATGACGTTTTTCCCAGGGTCGCCGGGAGTTACCAGAACCCGGTCGCGGACTTTCAAGACCACCACTATCGGCCACTCCGCCAGCCGGCCGGGATTGAAAGGACCCGACTTGGATTGGAGCGGCCTAGCCCCCAGTATGTTCGGCAGCGATAAGGATACCGGAAGGGGCGCCCCAGGCCAACGCGACTTTGATTGCCTTTTCCGCCCGGACAGGTATCCTTCGGAACTCGATTTACCACTTACTGTCATAGGCTGGACAGATTCCAGATCCACTCACAACCCAGGAGAGACGCCGAATGGCTACCCCCCAATACTCCGTACTGAGCGGCGCCCAGAGCGCCATTTCCGCTAACAAGGTGTTGAAAAACACCTACATGTTGCTCTCCGCCACCCTGGTCTTCAGCGCCGTCATGGCCCTGGTCTCCATGAGCCTGGCCCTGCCAAGCTGGATGTACCTGGCCTCGGTGATCGGCGCCATGGTGCTGGGCATGTTCGTGCTACCCCGTACCGCCGATTCCAGCGCCGGTATCGGCGTCATTTTCGCCATCACCGGCCTGCTAGGGCTGGGGCTGGGCTCCATCCTGACGATGTACATGGCCCTGCCCCGGGGTCCGGAGATCATCGCCACCGCCTTCGCCGGCACCGGCCTCATCTTCCTGGGCCTGTCCGGCTATGCCCTGACCAGCAAGAAGGACTTCAGCTTCATGGGCGGCTTCCTGTTCGCTGGCATCATGGTGGTCTTTGTCGCCGCCATCGCCAATATCTTCCTGGCCATGCCGGCTCTGTCGCTGGCGGTGTCCGGTGGCATCATCCTGCTGATGAGCGGCTTTATCCTCTTCGATACCAGCCGCATCATCAACGGGGGTGAGACCAACTACATCATGGCCACCTATGGTCTTTACCTGAACATGTTCAACATCTTCGTCAGCCTGTTGCAGATCCTGGGGATCATGGGCAGCGACGACTGACGATGGCTTGAAGCCTGACCTGGACCCCGGCCCCGGCCGGGGTTTTTCTTTTGGCCCACCGAGACCCAGATCATGGACCTCTTTCTGAAAATCATCGCGGCCGCCGCCATGGGCATGATGGTCTTTTACGCCTGGCGGTCCTACCAGCAGTGGCAGGAGCATGGCCCCAAGGCCGAGAAGGG
>JBATOB010000051.1:0-1669 GCA_049290655.1 Chromatiaceae bacterium
ATAGTCGCTGAACTACATGCCTTACGTGATCAGCTTGCCGAACGCTTTCAAAATGATTTGACCGCCTATTCAGAGGCCGCCTCAGCCCACTGCCGCACCTTGGGTTTCTGCCCCGTTGCATCGCCCACGGATAAGGAATCCACAACCGCTGCCGGCCATGGAGAGCGCGGCGAAGGCCGGTAGTCCCCATCTCTATCAGGAACTCTCTCATCCTGGGATATCGAAGCCACTGGGCGGTTAAGGTTACCGTACGGATCCCGGCCCCTCAGAAGCGCGTAATCTCCCCGGGATCGAGGCTCAGCACTTGCGTTGGGGTCTCGCCCAGCGCCTGTCGGTACTCCGCGGGGGTACCCTTGAGTTGGGGATTGGTGCCGTAATGGATGGGAATGGCGTAGCGCGGCTTGAGGTACTCGCGGGTCGCCAGGGCCGCGTCCTTGGGGTCCATGGTGAAGTGCCCGCCAATGGGGATCAAGATGAGGTCCGGGCGGTAATGGCTGGCAATGAAGCCGAGGTCGCCAAACAGCCCCGTGTCGCCCATGTGGTAGATCTTGAAGCCGTTTTCCAGCTCGATGATGAAGCCCGCCGGTTCGCCCCCGACGTGGATTTCCGGTTGCTGGGTCTCGGGATTGGTCCAGCGGTATTCCGAACTGTGCTCGGCGCGGGTCATGGTGATGCGGATACCCTCGCCCAGGGGCTGGATGCTGCCGCCCTTGTTGAAGCGGGGGGCGAGTTCCTGGGGCAGTTCGCCCAGCGCGACCAGGGTGTCGTTCAGGCCGGCCGGTCCGTAGAGAGGGACTTGGTGCTGTTTGGCCAGCGCGGGTCCGTCGCCCACATGGTCGCCATGGGCGTGGGTGACCAGGACCAGATCGATCTTACCGAGGGCGGCGAGGTCCTTGTGCTCGGGCGGGGTTTTGGGGTTCTTGGTGAGAAAGGGGTCGATCATGATCACCTTGCCCGTAACGCTGGTGATCTTGAAGGCGGATTGGCCGAACCACTGCACCACGACCTGGCCTTCATCCGCGACCGCCGGGGTCGAGAGCGTCAGGGGGACGAGCAGGCACGCGGTGAGCATGCTGGCCGCCGCGCGCCCGAGCGTGATCTTGGTCGATATCATTGAGGTTTCCTCCCGAGTGGACAGTCGGGAGGATGTGGGTGGGGTGCCCCCCGTCTTCAAGCAGGCGGGGGTAGCCGGTTAGCCAGGATTTACCACTCTCCTGGCCTCAGGGCGCGGCCTCCACCCATGAACTCCGTAGTCTTTTCAACCGGGGGTGGACGTTTGCCTCCACCACCACTAACGCCACTGCGACAGATTTCCCGCTGGGCACGGCGCAGGCCCTCGCTGGCCTCCAGCAGCCCAGGATTCAACGAAAGCGCCTCTCTATACATCGCGACGCTCTCCTTGCACTTACCTTGCATCCGATATCTCTCCCCCGCCTCATAGGCCCACCACCCCGGGGCGGGCTTCATGACTTCGTGGGGTTTTTGGCCAGGCTTGGCCGTGACGACGCTTGTTCCCTGGTCTCTTTGAACCAAGGTCGGGGATATAGTCCTCGTATTTATTAGCCAAATATTCCATTGGAACCAAAATCATAATAACCTGTCCCTAAATACAGAGGATTTTTTAGCGATTAAATTGGGAGAGATATTATGAAACCTCATGGGTTATCAG
>JBATOB010000052.1:0-1845 GCA_049290655.1 Chromatiaceae bacterium
GCCTCAAGATATGTCAACAGAACCTAGGACCGAGCCAGAAAGCACGCAACCAGATTTGACTTGGATGTCATCAGGCTGCGGCGCCCAATCTCCCTGCGGCATCGTCGAGCGCGTAAGCTAATGGACTGGGCGGCGC
Organism: Chromatiaceae bacterium; assembly: GCA_049290655.1. Taxonomy (GTDB): domain Bacteria; phylum Pseudomonadota; class Gammaproteobacteria; order Chromatiales; family Chromatiaceae; genus M0108. The sequence goes on from JBATOB010000052.1 coordinate 137, forward strand.
CTCGAGTCCCTGGAGGGTCGGCGCCCTGATCCGGGACTTGACCGGATAAGGCCCCCCGAGCCGCCGCGCCCGGCGCGGCATTCTGTTAAGATGCGCGCCAATTTCACTGCCCCAGGAAGTAGCCCATGGCCGTCGTCGAACTCACCAAAGACAACTTCGAGCAAACCATCAAGGATCACGATTTTATCATCGTGGATTTCTGGGCACCCTGGTGCGGGCCCTGCCGCTCCTTCGCCCCCGTCTACGACAAGGTCTCGGAGGACCATGACGACATCCTCTTCGCCAAGGTCAACACGGAAGAGGAGCGGGAGATCGCGGGCCATTTCCAGATTCGCTCGATTCCGACCCTCATGATCTTCCGCCAGCAGATCGTCATCTTCTCTCAGGCGGGGGCCCTGCCGGAGGGCTCCTTCCGTCAACTCCTGGATAAGGCCGGGGAACTCGACATGGATGAGGTGCGCAACCAGGTCGAGGCCCAGAAGACCGCCTCCGCCTGATGCCCGCGCGCGTGACGCGCGGGGACGACCCACCAAGGGCCGTTCCCGCCCAGGCCAGGCCCACCCCGTGCTGACCCTGGCGGCCCCGTCGGGGCGCGCCGCTCGCTACCCCTGGTCCGATATCCTACTGACGCCGGAAAGACCCAGCGTCGGTGACCTCATGCGCCTCTGCGAGGAAAATTATGCCTGGCTCAAGCGCCTGACGCCGGGGCTGGCGGACTGGCGCGGGGAGTTCCAATCCCTAGGCCGGGATGGCGTGGGGCTCCACCTGGAGGTCATCGAGCAGTCGCCTTATACCAGCCTCCTGCGCCTGACCTATCTCTTTCCCCAGCTTGACGGCCAGGAACATCGCATCCCTCTGGCGGACCCGGATGCCCTGCTCCGGGCCTATCACGACGCCCGTCAAATCGAGGTGATCGACCTGCGCCAAACGGCCCTACCCCTCCACAATCATTACCGGTCACCGGCCCTGGAAGCCAAGTGGCGAGCCAATTTTTTCCTAGGGAAATGGCTGACTTACTGCGTACGAACCGGACACCTCTTCGCCCTTGACCCCTCCGCCAGTTCCTGAAATATTTTGAGGAATTGCTTGACGGGTTTTTGACCCTATGGGTATGCTGTTTTCCTACAAGTTTCCCAAGTAATCATCTTCCAGCGAGAGGTATCCCATATGAGACTTTCCACCAAGGGCCGATACGCGGTCACGGCCATGCTCGACCTGGCTCTCCACGAGGGCAAGGGGCCCGTGACCTTGGCCGACATCTCCATCAATCAGGGCATCTCCCTGTCTTATCTGGAGCAACTCTTCGCCGCCCTGCGTGGCAAGCAACTCGTCCGTGGCGTACGTGGCCCTGGTGGCGGCTACTATTTGGGCAAGGCCTCGGCCGAGATCTCCATCGCCGACATCATCTGCGCCGTTGACGAGTGGGTCGAGTTCACTCGCTGTGGGGGTCGCGAGGATTGCCGGGACGGCGAACGCTGCCTGACCCATACCCTCTGGGATCACCTGAGCGACGAGATCTACAACTTCCTCAACGGTATCAGCCTCTCCGACCTGGTCGCCCGGGGCATGGAAAAGCACGCCCAGGTGCGGATGGAAGAGAAGCCGGCCGCCAAGGCCAAGGCTGTCAAGCGCCGCTGATCCCGGTCCTGGCCCCGGCCGGGAGTGTCCCCGGTAGTTCCCCGGACCGGCTCCCTCCCCACCCTCCCCCT
>JBATOB010000053.1:0-5167 GCA_049290655.1 Chromatiaceae bacterium
TCCTTGACCCTGGCGGAACTGGAAAGCTTCCACGCCGACGCCCGCGCGCCGGAACATGACGACCTCGATGGCCAGCCCGGCCTCCCCTATCGGGATACCTGGCGGCAAGCCAGTTCCCGCCTGGAAAAGATCACCAAGCTCATTCCCCTTCCGACCGAGGGCGCCCCGCTGAACCCGCGCGTCATCCCCGAGGAAGAATTGGTGGAGAGCAATAACTGGCTGGGCGGTGTCTGGGAGGAGGCCTCCCATTACGAGGAGCAATTCCGCGCCATCGATGACGAGGATCGCTTGATCCGGGAACAACAGTCGGCCCTGAGCAATTTCGAGGATCTCAATATCGACCTGGGGATGCTGCGCAGCAAGACGCGCTTCCTGGATTTCTATGTAGGCGTCGTCCCCTACGCCAACGTACGCCAACTCGAAGGGGCGGTGGGCCTGGCGGATCACTTGCTCTTTCAGTACATGGTGACCGGCGATGATGCCCATGTCGTCATCGTCGGCCCCAGCGGGGACAAGGAGGCCCAACTCGAATCCGTGCTGCGCAGCGCCAGCTTCCGCCACCTGCCCATCCCCCCGGAGTTGGACCACGAGCCACAGGTCATGCGCGCCGAGCTGACCCGCCGCCGCGAGACCACGACTGTTCAACGCCAGGCTCTGCGCCAACGGCTGGCAGACTGGTCCACCGGTCTCCTGGAGGGCCTGCTCGCCAGCCGCGAGATACTGCGCCTGGCGGAGCCCCTGGTTCAGCTTGATGCCGCCATCCGCGGCCGCGGCGCCCTGGCCCATCTCGCCGGCTGGGTCCCAGCGGCCGCGGTGAAGCAATTGGAGCAGCGGCTGCGCGAGACCCTGAGTCAGCCCTTCGCCCTCACCAGCCGCGACCCCCTGCCGGAGGAAAGATCCCTGGTGCCAACGGTACCGACCCGCGGCCGACTCCTGGCGCCTTTTGCCCTGCTGGTCCATCAATATGGCATTCCGCGTTACGGCGAGGTCGATCCCACCCCCCTGTTCGCGGCCACCTTCCTGCTCATGTTCGGGACCATGTTCGGCGATGTGGGCCAGGGCGCCGTCATCGCCGGGCTGGCCTGGTATTTTCGTGCCAGATTGGGACGTTTCTATCTCTTTGGGCTCATGGCGGGCGCCTCTTCCATGATCTTCGGCTTCCTGTTTGGCAGTGTCTTCGGCTTCGAGCACTGGCTGCCGGCCCTCTGGATGTCGCCTCTGCACGACCCCTTGCTCATGCTGAGGCTGGCTCTGGGCTGGGGCGTCCTTTTCATCGCCCTGGCCTGCGTCCTGGCCATCTACAATAGAATCGTGATCGGCAACTGGCTGGGGGCCCTCTTCGGCCAGCACGGCCTGGTCAACCTGATCTTCTACCTGGCCCTGGCCTGGGGCGGGCTGGGCGTCGGCCAAGGTCAGGGCTTCGGTCCGGGCCCGACCCTGCTAATCGCCCTCTCCCTGGGCGCCCTGGCCTGGCACGGTTGGGGACACCTCGAGGCCCCAATCCCGGAAAAGGTGCTGGTAGTCTTCATCGAGACCCTGGAGACCATCGTCGGCTATGTCTCCAATACTCTGTCCTTCCTGCGCGTGGCGGCCTTCAGCCTCAACCACGCGGCCCTGGCCTTGGCCGTCTTCACCCTCGCCGGCATGATGGGGCCCTTCGGCCATGGCGTGACCCTGGTACTGGGCAATGTCTTCATGATCGTCCTGGAAGGTGGCATAGTCCTGATCCAGGTGCTGCGTCTGGAGTTCTACGAGGGATTCGCGCGCTATTTCTCCGGCGATGGCCATGCCTTCACTCCGCTGCGGCTGGGGCCTGCCCGGGAGCAAAAGCCTTGAACAGAGCCCCGGTACCCCTATCCCGCCTCATTAGGGTCAGGCCAGGCGCCTTTAACCCTTCTTGCCCTAAACCGCTCTAGCAACACAGGAGTTCATCATGTACTGGCTCGTCGGCCTCATGTCCTTTGCCATCCTCGGCCTCATCATCGGCGGCCTGGTCCTTGAATTGCGCCCTGCCCTCGCCGGCCGCATGCGACCCTGGTACCAGCCGGCCATGGGTACCCAACTCGTGACCTTCGTGGTTGCCCAGCTTGGCTTGCTGGTCCTCGGCATCAACAACGCCTTCGCCCAGACCGGAGAGGCCGTGGCGGTGGTGAATGAGATCTCCACGGGCATGGGCCTGGCCATCATCGGCGCCGGCATCCCCACCGCCCTTTCGACCATCGGCGCCGGCATCGCGGTGGGGCCCATCGGCGCCGCCTCCCTGGCCGCCATCACGGAGAAGCCGGAGAATCTGGGCCGGACCCTCATCTACCTGGGGCTGGCGGAGGGTATCGCCATCTACGGCCTGGTGGTCAGCATCCTGCTGCTGAACAAGATTTGAGCCGGGAGTCAGGCCCGTGGCCAGCGAGACGAACGCCGAACAGGTTACCCGCATGCTCTTCCTAGGCGACGAGAGCCTCGCGGACGGCTTCCGCATGATCGGCTTCGAGACGCACCCGGACCCGAGCCACGATGAGGTGGACCAGCTCTTCCAGGACCTGATCCGCCGCGGCGACAAGGCCTTCGCCATCGTGGACGAGACCCTGATGCAGGCCAAGATTCCGGGGCTGGAGCGGGTGCGCGCCGAGGGTGGACGTATCATCGTGACCGCCGTGCCGCGCCTGAAGGGGCCACACCGCCTGGCCAGCGATGTGGCCGACCGACTCGACGCCATGTTCGGCAAGGCCGCGGGGGCGACGTGATCGCCCCATCCCCGGCTGGGCCGCCGCGACCAGGCCCAACACCTTTGGAATTGAACCCATAGCCCAGCTTGCACGGGATTCATCGTGAACCAGGTAGAAGAACTCGAACGGGCACTCATCGCCCGCGCCGAACGGCTCGCCAGCGCTTACCGGGAAATGACCCAGCGCAGCCGGGACACCATCCTGCGCGAGGCGGCGGAGCGACTCCGGCTGCGCGAGCAACGCGAGGAGTCCATCGCCCGCTCCCTGGGCGAACGCGCCTTCCGCCAGCAGGTCCAGGCCAGCGAACTCAGGATGCAAAGCCAGCTCGACCGGGTGCGCTGGAATTTGGTGACGGACGTGGAGGGCCGGCTGCGAGAGCGGCTGCAAGCCTATATGACGGACGAGGCGGCCTACACCCTGACCTTGGAGCACTATCTGATCCAGGCCGCGGCCGAGATCGAGGCCGAGGAACTGGTGGTCGAGGTCAACGCCCAGGACCGCCAGCGCCTGGCGCCCCAATGGGAGGCCCTCGCCCGCCGCATCGCGCCGGACAAGCACCTGCGTCTGGCGGAGCATCCCATCCCTTGCCTGGGCGGCGCGCGGGTAGCGAGCGCGGATAACCGCATCCGGGTCGATAACACCTTCGAGGGCCGGCTGGAGCGGCTGCGCGCCAGTATCCAGCAGGTCATCCTAGAGCGGCTGCTGCCTGGCGGCCTCGACACCGGCAACCTCTTCGGCGGCTGACATCATGAGCGAACCCACCCACACCGGCCATATCCGCGAGATCAATGGCCCCATCGTCACCATCGTCCTGCCCGGCGTCCGCAATGGCGAGCAGGTCCGCATCGGCGAACTGGGGCTGTTCGGAGAGGTCATCTCCCTGCGCGGCCAGGAGGCCGTCGTCCAGACCTACGAATCCACCGACGGCGTGCGCCCCGGCGAGCCCGCCACCGGCCTGGGCTGGCCCCTGTCGGTGGAACTGGGCCCTGGGCTGCTCGGCGGTATTTTTGACGGCGTCCAGCGCCCCCTGGAGAAGATCGCCCTTCAGTGCGGCGATTACATCAACCGCGGCCTGCACATAGCGGCGTTGGACCGGGCTCGGGTCTGGGAGTTCGAACCCAATCCCAAGCTGGAGCCCGGCACCAAGATAATAGGCCCCGGCACCGTACTCGGCACGGTCCAGGAGACCCAGACCATTCTGCACCGCATCCTGGTGCCCCCGACCCTGAGCGGCGAACTGGAAGAGATCGCCCCCGCCGGGGACTATGACCTGGAAAAGACCATCGGCCGGCTGCGAGACGCCCAGGGCCATAGCCATCGCCTCAAGCTCTTCCACCGCTGGCCAGTGCGCAAGCCGCGCCCCTACCTGCGGCGCGATGACGGTATTGCCCCTCTGATCACGGGCCAGCGCGTGATCGACAGCTTTTTCCCCCAGCTCAAGGGCGGCAAGGGGGCGGTCCCGGGGCCCTTCGGCGCCGGCAAGACGGTGGTGCAGCAGCAGGTGGCCCGTTGGTCCAACGCCGACATCGTCATCTATGTCGGCTGCGGCGAGCGCGGCAACGAGTTGGTGGACGTGCTAGAGACCTTCCCCCGGCTCGACGACCCCTACTCCGGCCGCAAGCTCATGGAGCGCACCCTGCTGGTGGCCAACACCTCCAACATGCCGGTGGTGGCGCGGGAGGCCTCGGTCTATGTCGGCATCACCATGGCCGAGTATTACCGCGACATGGGCTACGACGTGGTCATGCTGGCGGACTCCACCAGCCGCTGGGCCGAGGCCCTGCGCGAGGTCTCCGGCCGACTCGGCCAGATGCCGGTGGAGGAAGGCTACCCGGCCTACCTGGCCTCGCGGTTAGCGGCAGTCTATGAGCGCGCCGGCCGGGTCGAGACCTATGGCGCGGGCTCCGGCTCCGTGACCCTGATCGGCGCCGTCTCCCCCCCGGGCGGCGACTTTTCCGAGCCGGTGACCAGCCACACCAAGGACATCATCGAGACCTTCTGGGCCCTGTCCAAGGAGTTGGCGGACGCCCGCCACTACCCGAGCATCGACTGGGTGACCAGCTTCTCCGGCCACGTCCATACCGCCGCCGAGTGGTGGCACCAGGAGATCAGCCGCGACTGGGAGCGCCGCCGCACCGAGGCCCTGGCCTTGCTGGCCCGGGACGCCGAGCTGTCGCGCATCGTCAACCTGGTGGGCCCCGAGGCCTTGTCCTCCGCCCAGCGTTGGGAGCTGGAGGGGGCGGCCCTCATCAAGGAGGGCGTGCTCCAACAGAGCGCCCTGGACGAGGTAGACACCTTCTGCTCGCCCCGCAAGCAGTTCGCCCTGCTCGACCTGGTGATCTTCATCTTCAAGCGCGGCGCGACCTTGATTGAACTGGGCGTGCCGGTGCAGGAGCTACAACAACTGCCCCTCATGGCCCGGGCGCGGCGCTGCAAGTCCATGT
>JBATOB010000054.1:0-3785 GCA_049290655.1 Chromatiaceae bacterium
GAGTAGATGGTCTCTACCACCCGCGACGCGCAACATGGACAGCTCTCGCGCGTGGTAAACAGGCGGTTCACGACCTGAGCCTCCGCCGGACTCTGGAAGCAAAGATAATTGTCCGCAAGATAGATCCCACCGCGATCGCCTGCGCCATATCTCTCAGACGGCCCAGCGCAGCATGTGCACCCACCTCGATCCCAAGCACTTCCATCCACCGCCGTGCAGCCATTTCAGGCGAAAACCGCTGCATGGTCATCTGGTACGCATCCTTCGCGACATTCCGTCTATAATCGCTGTCAAGCAACCGCTCCAACGCGCGTTTGAAACCTATCTCATTGGTTGCAATGGAAACCGGAAGACCCTGATCACGAATTTCTCGATAAGACTCCAGATCGCCAACAATTGCCGGAACGCCCATGGCCATCAGTTGAGTCAGTCGATTTGCCGACTTGAATTGAGCTTCTGGGCCGCTCCCTGTCGGCACGATGCCGATATCGGCAATACCCAAAGCGTGTCGCTGCGCCTCCATCGACCATTGCCAAGTCGCATTCGGATGGTTCGATACGGTCAGCAGTTCCACCCGATCCGGGTAATCGGACTCCAAAATGCGCTTCCAGCCTTCTAACGCATACCAATTGGATTTATCACCAAACCACACGATTTTAAGCCGCCCGCCTAAATGGCTGCGCCCAACTGCTTCCGGATCAAGCGAGTATTCGAAAGGATCAAACACGGTCCGCACCTGAGAACCTGATTGTTCAGTATAATCACGGGCAAGCGCCGCGGACGTTGCCAAAACGATATCCGCCTTTTTCCATGTCTCGTTTTTCGATCGGAAATCGCAACCCACGTAGGCGATGGTAGATCCGCAGCAACGCAACCAATCAATCAGCGAATCGGTATGCAGACCATACAACTTTTGAATGACCGCTGTCGTCCCTCGAAGATTCACATGCAGATTAGGTCTAGCGAAAGGTGAAAAATCTCGGCCACCCGGATTTTCGCGGCCATAAACAATGACGCTCTGCACACCGATTTTTGCGAACTCTCTGGAAATGAGGTAACCCTGGAGCCGCGAACTCGCCTTCGCCGGGCCGCCGGAGAGAAACCAAAAGACGGGGCCGGATCTTGCTTTCATGGTAGGGTTGAGTTACCGGGACGGCGCAGGTGAAACTCGACCTCGCGCAAGGGAAAAAGCCAAGCCAGACGATATTCGTGGAACTCCAGCCAGCGGGTGGAGTAGTTCAACAGCCGCTCCCATCGGGCCAGGATGAGGCGGTCGAACCGCGTGTTGCGGTAGAAGCGCACCACGACGCGCTCGATCTCGAAGCGGATCTCGTCGTGGTAGCGTGGTAGTCCGTGGCGTTGAGGGAAGTATTCGTTCTGAGCGAAATAACTGAACGAATAGATTCCGAAAAAACGCCGATGGGTCGTATCGGAATATCCAAACGGGTTCGAGAAGTGCGGCACGCGGATCAGAAGCCTAGCGTCGGGCGCGCAGACGCGCATCAACTCGGCGAGCAGCAGCTCCAACTGGTCGATATGCTCGAAGACGTGGTGCGAATGCACCTCGACCACCGAGCCATCAGAGATGAGGTCGAGGGGTTGATTTAGGTCGGCCTCGACGTCTACTCCATTTAGGGGCCGTAGATCCAAGTTCAACATCCCAGGGGTTGGCTTGCCGCCACACCCCAGGTTCAGGCGGAGGCCAGCCCCCCGGCTGAGGACCTCCCGTGCGTGTTCGGTGAGGATGCGCATGGTGCCGTCTATTGCATTGCCTGAAGGACACCTTCGGCGCGACGTGTCCAAGAGTAGCGCGCTTCGAACTCCCGGCGCGCCGCGCGCCCCAACACTCGGCGCAGACTCGGGTCACGCAGCCGTTCCAGGGCAGCGGCCCACGCTTCGCCACACCCCGGGTCGCACAGTATTGCCGTATGCCCCGGGCTCAACACCTCGCGTAATACCGGCAGGTCCGAGCAAACGATCGCCCTACCGGCCGCCATGTATTCAAAGACCTTAATCGGCGACATCCATTGGCTGGTGTCCGATCCACCCCCAGCCACCGCAAGGTTGCGCTGATAAGGGGCTAGTAGGACATCCGCCCGGTTGCGCAGGGCCGCCGCCTGGTCGTATGAGAGGTGACCGTGAAAGCGGATATTTGCCAATCCTTCCGCCTCGCGCTCTCGGGCCAAAACCTCTGCCGGCGCGCCCCCCACTACGTCAAACCATACCCAGGGCAGCCGACGGGCCAATTCTATGATCAATTCGATCCCGCGGCCCTGATACAACGAGCCCACATATCCAGCGCGCAGCTCAACCCCTTCATTGGGCACAACATATTCATCGGTAACGGCAGGGTCGGACGAACTGTCAGCCCCGTCGTGCGCAACAAGTATTCTCCCCTCCAGCTCGGGGAACTTATCGAGCATGATACGGCGCAAAGCATCTGAGATTACCACCACCTGGCGTAGATTACGGCTCTTCAAGAGCAGGGAGAACCACCGGCTCCCACGTTCCACCGGGCCGTGCAGCTCGATGGCGACAGGAACGCCAAGGCGCGCGGCAAGCGCGCAACTTCTGAGATCGCGACCGAAGGCTGTACCGCCCCGCCACGCGGCCCGCAAAGCAGAAAGCGCGCTGTAGAAGGTCGAGTGCCGATACCCTGGCCGCATTCCTGCCCAAGGCGGTAATTTAAGGATGCGAAAGATGCGCTCCACACCATAGTATGCGTAGGGGTCATCCACTGGCTCATAGGTCCACTGGATCGCGTAGTGCGGGATGTGCAGCTCCACGTCGTGACCCAGGCGAGCGAAGGCATCACACATTTTCATGATCTGTACGGCATTCGCCTCCAGCGAGGGGATGCGGGCAAAGGAAATATAGGTGATGTTCATACCGTCCTGGTCTTAACGTTACGGCGGCTTGGTCAAGAGCTACTACGCCCTGTTACTTTTCGGCTTACCCCAGAATCCGAGTCCCCACTAAAAAAATGACGGAGGTGCTGGCAGCTACTGCTAGGTGCGTTGGGCTTTCAGCCCGAAGCCGGATTCAGAGAGCCAAGCCGCTCCGTAGCATAAAGGATTCGACATTAGTAAACAGTCCGGGCGCCCCGGCTGCGAGCCATGGATCAGGCCGCCCCCAGCTCGGTGATGACCTCCAGCAGCTCGCGCCCCGTGCGAGTCCAGGAAAAGCGCTCGGCCACCGAAAATACTGCGGCCCGGGCCATCCGCGCGAGCGCGTCCCGGTCCATCGCCAAGGCACTGATGCGCGCAGCAATCTGTTCCGGGTTCCCCGGGGCATGCAGGTACCCGTTCTGACCGTGTCGGACCATGTCCGGGATGCCGCCGACGTCGGCGGCGACGACCGGCACCCCGGCAACCAGCGACTCGAGCACGACGATCCCCTGGGGTTCGCTGAGCGAGGGCACGCAGGTGATGTGGGCGCTCTGGTACAGGGCGCCGAGGCGCAACCGCGATTGTGCCCCGAGAAACCGCACCCGCTCGCCAAGCCCCAGCTCGGCCGCCTGCCGCTCCAGCCGGGTGCGCAGCGGCCCGTCGCCGGCGATATCGAGCGCGAAAGGCAGCTCCCGGCGTACCAGCAGGGCGCAGGCCGCGAGCAGGTCCGCAACACCCTTCTCCACGCTTAGCCGCCCGACAAACAGCAGGCGCAGCGGCGAGTCGGCCAGCGCCGGGCGGATGTTCTCGGCGGAGGTCAGGCCAATCTCCTCCGGCGCAATGCCGTTCGGCACCACGCGCACCCGCGACGGCACCGCCCCGTGGCGAATGGCCGCA
>JBATOB010000055.1:0-5100 GCA_049290655.1 Chromatiaceae bacterium
ACCGTTGACCAAGGGATGATCAAGGCCTAGCAGCCCTTAACAAGGGGATATGAAATCCATCCGCACGGCGGCGGTGAGGGGAATATGGGGTCGGGGGAACATGGGGAATAAGCATCGAGGGACTGGGCTCTGCAAGGGCACAGTGCGAGCCGACGGGGGGAGATGCGGGGAGCAAACCGCCATTTGGGAGGGTACCGGGCGGGGTTTGGCGGGGGTACACTCAAGCAGGTGCAGGAAGTGGCGCATCTCCGGCGCGACCAGGAGACGGGAGACGGGAGACGGCTACCATTGTACCTGCTGCTCGAAGACGTACTCGGGTGGCGGTTGGGCCAGGGCGTCCCAGTCGGATACGGCCTCGACGGGTGGGTCGTCCCACGCGGGCGGCCCGCGGGCTGGGCTGATCCGCGGCGGATCGCCGATGCGCGAGCGGTAGGGCCAGGTCTACAAAGCTAGCGTGGGGTCTATACCTCTGCCCCTCAGCCTTGCTGGCAGCGCGTCTCCCGCATTCGGGGGGCGGCGACGAGGCCGACGAGGGCGCAGCCAAGGGACAGCCAGAGGCCATTGAGGTAATCGCCGCGCCCATAGAGGCGGACACCCTCGCGCATTGCCCCGTCCCAGGTCAGATCCAGGACCCAGCCAAAGGCCGGCTGCATGACGGCGGCGCCCAGGAAGAGCCCGGTATTGACTAGGGCGATGGCCATGCCCGCCACCCGGGCCGGCAGGACCTCCTTGGCGGCGGCATAGACCACCACGTTGCCCCCGGCGGTCAGCCCCAGCAGGGTAAAGATCAACAGGCCACTCCAGCCCGGTCCCCAGGGCAACAGGATTAGGGCCAGCCAGGCCAGGCAGGACAGGGCGGTCCCCGCGATGATCACCGGGCGGCGCCGGCCGATGCGATCCGAGATCCAGCCCACCTTGAAGGCGCCAATGGCGAAGGCCGCCAGGGTCACCGTGGTGTAAAGGGAGGCGCTGGCGCGATCCAGTCCATGCAGATCCCGCATCAGCGGCACCGCCCACAGGCCGGCGAAGGCCAGGAAGCAGCCGGTGAGGCCAAAATTGACCCAGAAGCCCGGCCAGACGGCGCGCGTCGTCATCACCTCTCGCAGATCCCGCAGCCAGTGCTGATCCCGGGCCGGGTGGGACGGCAGGCCCTCCTGCTCCCGGAGCGAGGGGAAGCCCGCGTCCTCGGGCCGGTTGCGCACCAGAATCAGGGTCAGCACGGCGAAGGCGATGGAGACGAAGCCCACGCTCACGAACACCGAACGCCAGGACACCTCCACCAGCAGCAGGGCCAGGGGACCGGCGGCCATGATCGAGCCCAGGTTGCCCAGCAGCAGGGTGAGCCCGCCGATACGCCCGTACTGGCGGTCGGAAAACCAGACCGCATTGCTCTTCATGAGCCCGATGAAGACCACGGACACCCCCAGGCCAACGAGGAAGCGCCCCCAACTGGCGGTGGCAAAATCCGGCGCCAGCCCGAAGAGGATGGAGCCCGCCCCCGACACCAGGCCACCCAGGGTGACGCTGATCCGCGGTCCCAGGGTATCCGCCAGCACCCCGGAAGGTATCTGCAGGGCGGTATAGATATAAAAATAGGTCGCCGCCAAGGACCCGAGCGCCGCCCCGCTGGTCTGAAAGGCCTGCATCAGGTCCGCCGCCACCACGCCCGGCACCATGCGGTGAAAGAAGACCATGATGTAGGAGGCGATCAGGGTCCAGAAGACAGTCCAGCGGACCCGGTTGAAGCGGACCTGATCAAATTCGGGGGTTTTCATGGGCGGGGAGCCTGCGGGCCTGGAGCCGGGAAAAGGGGCAGGATGACCCGCCAGTAACATTTTGGCAAACTGGCGCTCGCGGGGCTCTGTTACCATCCGCCGCGTTTCAACCACTGGGAGCGATCATGCCGTCCGACCCCATCATTGCCGAAATCAACCCCTCGGAGTCCCTGGCCGCCATTGACCTGGGCTCCAACAGCTTTCACATGATCGTCGCCCGGGCCCTGGAGGGCGATTTCCAGGTCATCGACCGACTCAAGGAGATGGTACGCCTGGCGGGGGGCTTGACCGAGGACCGGGACCTGAGGCCCGAGGTGGCGACTCGCGCCCTGGCCTGCCTGGAGCGCTTCGGCCAACGGTTGCGTGGCATGCCCCCCGGCAGTGTGCGGGCCGTGGGCACCAACACCCTGCGGCAACTGAACCCCGCGAGCGGCTTCCTGGCCCAGGCCGAGGTAGCCCTGGGGCATCCGATCGAGATCATCGCCGGGCGCGAGGAGGCACGACTCATCTACCTCGGCGTGGCCAACGGCCTGGCCGCCGGCGACCAGCGCCGCCTGGTGGTGGACATAGGCGGGGGCAGCACCGAGGTCATCGTCGGCGAGGGTTTCACCCCGCGCCTGCGCGAGAGCCTGACCATGGGCTGCGTCAGCGCCTCCCTGCGCCACTTCGGCGACGGGATCATCACCGCCGAACGTATGCACCGGGCCGAATTGGCCGGGGCCCTGGAGATCCGTCCGGTGCGGGAGCGGTTCCGCCAGTCCGGCTGGCGCGGCGCCGTCGGCAGCTCGGGCACCATCAAGGCCATCGCCGCCGTGGTGGCGGCCCAGGGGTGGGGCGCCGACGGCATCTCGGCGGACGCCCTGCACCGCTTGCGGGAGGCCCTAGTGGATTTCGGCCACGTCGCTGAAATCACCCTGGAGGGACTCACCGAGGAACGCCGGCCGGTCTTCACCGGTGGCGTCACCGTACTGAGCGCGGTCTTCACCGCCTTGGGCATCGAGCGGATGCAGGTCTCGGACGAGGCCCTGCGCGAGGGCCTGCTCTATGAAATGATGGGCCTGGTGCGTCACCTGGACGTGCAGGAGCGCTCGGTCGCCGTGCTCGCCCAACGGTTCGGCATCGACGAGGCCCATGCCGGGCGCATCCGCGACACGGCCCTGGTCCTCTTCGGCCAGGTGGTCCGCGATTGGGGTCTGACGGACCCCCTCATGCCCAACCTCCTGACCTGGGCCGCGCGCCTGCACGAGATCGGCCTGGCCGTCGCCCACAGCCAGTATCAGAAGCACGGCGCCTACCTGGTGGCTAATGCGGACCTCTCGGGCTTCAGCCGCCCGGAGCAATGCCTCCTGGCCAGCCTGGTGCTGGGCCATCGGCGCAAATTCCAAGCCCAGGACTTTGCCGGGCTAGCGACCCCCTGGCGCCGGGCCGCCCCGCGCCTCTGCATCCTCTTGCGCCTGGCCGTCCTGATGCATCGGAGCCGATCACCCGCCGCCAAGCCCTATCCCCTGCTGACCGCCAGCGAAGATGGCCTCGTCCTGCGCTTCCCGGACCATTGGCTTGACGACCATCCCTTGACCCGCTTTGAGCTGGAGGAGGAGGCCCAGCGGCTGGCGGCGGCGGGCATCCAACTGGATTTTGCCTGATGCGCCCGGTCCAAACTGCTAGAATCCCCGCCAGAGGCGTCTGATAGACTCGGACGCCCGTGACAACAAGAGCAACGAGAGCCTCGACCGCGCTGGCCGGGGCCTATAAACCCGAAATCTGGAGGATATAACCCATGGCCGCACTCTTTTCCGATGTCTGGATGAAGCAACTCATGGATGCCTGGAACGGTGAGCCTGAAGTCAAGGACAAGCTGGCCGAAATTGGCTTCAACTCCGTCATCTATTGTGGATTCAAGAACGAGGACAACCCCCGTGGCGTCTTCGTGGTCGAAAATGGCACCTGTGTGCGCGCCGGCTCCTGGAGCCCCAGCGATCCGGCCGCCAACTGGGACATGCGCGCCGATCTCGACAACTGGCTCAAGTGGGTCGCGAAAGGCATCGGCATGATGGGCATGGGCATGGCCTTCACCACCGGCAAGCTCAAGTTCAAGGTCGGCGACTACATGGCCATGATGAAAGACCCGCGCATGGCCAACCCCTTCGTCAAGAGCTTCGGCCTGATGCAGAAGATCGGCGCCGACGAACTCGGCTGAGACCCGGCCAGGCCACCAAGAGCCCGCCCCTGGCGGGCTTTTTAATGTTCACCTAACCATGCTCGCCTACCCGTGTCCGTGATCAGTCTCAGGCCGCAAGCAACCGGCGCGCCAACAGGGACTCCATGTCTCGGCGGCCATCGGCAATCAGATAAATGATGACCCTGGTATCCAAAACGCGGTAGATCACCCGGTAGGGTTTGAAGAATACCTGCCGATATTCCCGGATACCCAGGGCGCTCAACACCCTTGGATAACCGCCCCTCTCCGGGCAGGTCGCAAGACCTTCGACTACCGCCATCAACTGATCCAACACATAGTCAGCGCTCTCCAGGGAGTCGAACGCTGCGATGTAGTCATGGATGGACTCCAGGTCATGCTCGGCCCCCGCGGTAAGCAAGGCCTCGTAGGAGGCGCCGGCTCCCGACATCAGACGGCCGCTCCTTTGGCCCGCAGGCGCGCCACCACATCGGCCACGTGCTTGACCTTGCCGGCTGCCAGGTCCTGATTGCCCAGCGCCAGAATCTTCAGCAGAGCCAGGGTTTCCTGGGTTTCCTCGAACGAGGCGACGTCCTGCAGCACCGCCTTAGCCTCCCCATTCTGGGTGATCACCAAGGGTTCGCGCTGCTTGCTAAGCTGGGCTAGCACCTCCGCGGCGTTGGCCTTGAGATAAGTGATCGGCTTGACTTGTGATGAATAACGCATGGGATTACCTCCAAAAATACTAGCACAGGACTGAATATAGTCTTTTATGGGTCCTATTGCCAGGCATGCGCTCGCGTCCCCGCCGCCATCGGCCAGGCGAAACGCCAGACCTCCTTAGGGTTTAAGGAACGATCATCCGGGCAATGAGTCTCACCGGCTGGGGATTGCAGCCCAACGTGTTCACGCCGACATTTGGCACCCCCGGGCGGGATCGGTAACCTGATGGCCGCTGGCTCATTTTCGGAGCCTGCTGAATGTTTATATCCCTATCGTTTTCAACTATCTGCAATGAGGAGATTTAAACTATGAACTGGAAGGAACATCTCGACAAAGCCGTTGCGGCGATTAAAGATGCCGCCACCAGCGAGAAGGCGCAGGAAATCGCCGCCAAGGCCAAGGCCACGGCCGGGGTTCTGGTGGAGA
>JBATOB010000056.1:0-12472 GCA_049290655.1 Chromatiaceae bacterium
ATACATCCCTGTAGGCTTGACGACAGCATCCCTGCTGTCGACACCCCCGCCGATCGTTACCCGGTACCCGGCCCCAAAAAATTACACTCTCTGATACTTCTGGGCTATCGCTCAATGAGGAAAAGCCAGCCCCAGTTGCCCAGGACCGGCTTTTCCGTTATCGGCTGATGCGGCCGGGGAGGGGCGCTAACGCCTGATTACCCGACCTGAAGACCGCCCTGACCGGCCCAGCGACTTAATGGTCGAACTGGGCCTCCTCGGTGGAGCCGGTGAGGGCGGTCAGGGAGGAGGTGCCGCCCTGGATGACGGTGGTCACGTCATCAAAGTAGCCGGCGCCCACTTCCTGCTGGTGGGAGACGAAGGTGTAACCCTTCTCGCGCGCCGTGAATTCCGGTCCCTGTACCTTCTCGACATAGTGGCGCATGCCCTCGCCGCGGGCGTAGTCGTAGGCCAGGTCATACATGTTGTACCACATGCTGTGAATGCCGGCCAGGGTGATGAACTGGTATTTGTAGCCCATCGCGGACAGCTCATCCTGGAACTTGGCGATGGTCTTGTCGTCCAGATTCTTCTTCCAGTTAAAGGAGGGCGAGCAGTTGTAGGCCAACAACTTGTTGGGGTTCTGCGCCATCAGGGCCTCGGCGAATTCACGGGCGAAGCCCAGGTCCGGGGTACCGGTCTCGCACCATACCAGGTCGGCGTAGGGGGCATAGGCCAGGCCACGGCTGATGGCCTGCTCCAGGCCATTCTTGACGTTGTAGAGGCCCTCGGCGGTGCGGGTGCCCATGAGGAAGGGCTTGTCGTTGGCATCGAAATCCGAGGTCAGCAGGTTGGCCGCCTCGGCGTCGGTGCGGGCCAGCACCAGGGTGGGGACGCCACAGACATCCGCCGCCAGGCGGGCGGCGATGAGCTTCTGTACCGCCTCCTGGGTGGGGACCAGGACCTTGCCGCCCATGTGGCCGCATTTCTTGACGGCGGCCAACTGGTCCTCGTAGTGCACGCCAGCGGCGCCGGCGGCGATCATGTTCTTCATCAGCTCGAAGGCGTTCAGCACGCCACCGAACCCGGCCTCGGCGTCCGCCACGATGGGCAGAAAGTGGTCGATGTAGCCGGCGTCCTCCGGGCCGACGCCGCGACCCCACTGGATCTCGTCGGCGCGCTTGAAGGTGTTGTTAATGCGCCGGACCATGGTCGGCACCGAGTCATAGGCGTAGAGGGACTGGTCCGGATACATGGTCTCGGAGGTGTTGCCATCCGCCGCCACCTGCCAGCCGGACAGGTAGATGGCCTCGACCCCGGCCTTGGCCTGCTGCATGGCCTGGCCCGCGGTGATGGCGCCCATGCAGTTGACGTAACCCTTACGAGCACTGCCGTGAATCAGGTCCCAGAGCTTTTCGGCGCCGTTGCGGGCATAGGTAAATTCCGGCTGCACGGACCCGCGCAGGCGGACCACATCGGCGGCGGTATAACCACGGCTCACATCCTTCCAGCGGGGGTTGCTGGCCCAATTCTTCTCCAGGGCCTGAATCTGTTGCTCTCGGGTCATTATTTTCGTCATGGGTTGCTCCGATCGGTGGTAAGGCGCTTTGGTTGCGCAATGGATTTTTTGTGAGGGGGAGGTGACACCCGGCAAACCGCGGGGCGACACCTCGGACAAGGTTCAGAGTCCAGCCGTTTCATCCAGTATCCGGTAGGCGGGCAGGGTGAGGAACTCTTCAAAGTCATCCTGGATGACGATGTCCCGCAGCAGTTGGGCCGCGCGGTCCAGGTGAGTCGCCGCCGGGTCGCCGGCGTTGGCCAGTTCGGTCCGCGCCAGGGCCAGTTCCTCGGTCAGGGTCTGCTCGAACAGGGCCGGGGTCACCTGGCGACCATCGTCCAATACCCCGCCGGGATAGCGCACCCATTGCCACAACTGGGCCCGGGCGATCTCGGCGGTGGCGGCGTCTTCCATCAGATTATGGATGGGCACGGCGCCCCGCCCACCTAGCCAGGCGGCCAGGTAACGCAGGCCGGCGGAGACGTTGTTGCGCAGGCCGGCCTCGGTAATGGTCCCCGTGGGCAGTGCGAGCAGGTCCGCGGCGACGATATTCAGGTCGTCCAGGGTGCGATCGAGCTGATTGGGACCGGGCATGTACTGGTCAAAGACCTCCAGGGCCACGGTTACCAGGCCGGGATGGGCTACCCAGGTGCCGTCGTGGCCATCCCCCGCCTCGCGCTCCTTGTCCGCCCGCACCTTGGCGAAGGCGAGGTCGTTGGCCGCCGGGTCCCCCTTGATGGGGATCTGGGCCGCCATGCCGCCCATGGCATGAGCGCCCCGGCGGTGGCAGGTCTTGATCAGCAGGCGGGAGTAGGAGCGCAGGAAGTGCACCAACATGGTCACCTGGCCCCGTTCGGGCAGGACCCGCTCGGGGTGGGCATGGAAGCGCTTGATGAAGCTAAAGATGTAGTCCCAGCGGCCGCAGTTGAGGCCGCAGATGTAGTCTTTAAGCTCGTAGAGGATCTCGTCCATCTCGAAGGCGGCGGTGATGGTCTCGATCAGTACGGTGCAGCGGATGCTGCCGTGGGGCAGGCCCAGGCGCTCCTCGGCATGGGTGAAGACGTTGTTCCACAACCGGGCCTCCAGATGGCCCTCTAGCTTGGGAATGTAGAAATAGGGCCCGCTGCCCCGGGCCAGCAGTTCCTGGGCATTGTGGAAGAGGTGGAGGCCGAAGTCGAAGAGGGCGCCGGACATGGGCTGGCCGTCCACCTCCACATGCTTCTCGGGCAGGGCCAAGCCCCGGGGACGCACGATGAGGGTGGCCAGGGCGTCATTGAGCCGGTAGTCCTTGCCCTCGGGACTCTGGAAGGTCAGGGTGCGGCGAATGGCCTGGGAGAGATTTTGCTGCCCTTCCAGGGTGGCGCTCCAGGTGGGGCCATGAGCGTCCTCGAAATCGGCCATGAAACACTTGGCACCGGAGTTGAGGGCGTTGATGACCATCTTGCGGTCCACGGGCCCGGTGATCTCCACCCGGCGATCCCGGAGATCGGCGGGGGCGGGGCGCACCCGCCAGTCCCCGGCGCGGACCGGTGCGGTGCTGGCCAGGAAGTTCAGGGACTCGCCGGCATCCAGGCGCTGCTGCCGGGCTACCCGCGCGGCCAGGAGTTCCCGACGGCGCGGGCCGAAGCGACGTTCCAGGTCCACCACGAATTCCAGCGCCTCGGGGGAGAGGACCTCCTGAAAGGCGGGGGGTACGGGGGCAAGGATCTGGACCTGGGGCATGGGCTTCTCCTGGGGGTGGTGATCGAATTTGTTGTCGGGTCAAGGAGACCCTTGTATTGTGCGCTGCAACAAAATGGTGTAAAAAGCTCAGTAATTAAAGTCTAAAATTTCAATACATAGATTTGAAATATGCAATGGTTCGGTGTGGCCTGGGTTGGTAGGCCTCCAGGCGCCGAGCCAGCCGGGTAATTTTGGGAGGGGGGAGACAAGGTTCATGGGCAACATCCTGCAAGATCTGGCACACCAGATCGCTCGTTCCATCCTGACCGGCTTCGACCGGCATTATTCTTATTATCAAGAGATTACCAGTTCCGCTCGCCAACGTTTCGAACGAGCCGACTGGGAATCCGTGCGGGCGGCCTCCGCCAAGCGCATCAGTTTCTATGATTTACGGGTTGTGGAGGCGGTCGACAAGTTGCGCTCCGCCTTCGGTATCGAGCACCTGGACGAGCCCCTGTGGCAGGAGGTCAAGCGGGTCTATCTTCATCTGCTCGCCCGTCACGGTCGCCCCGAGTTGGCGGAGACCTTTTACAATTCCGTCTTTTGCCGGCTCTTTGATCGCAGATATTACAACAATGACAATATCTTTCTGGCCTCCAGCGTCAACCGTCGGGAGCTGGCGGCCCGCTACCTGGTTTACATGTCCTTCCATCCCGGGGATGGCGGGCTCGAGCAGTGCGTGTGGGAGATCCTCTCCGCCTTTTATTTCACCCTCCCTTACGAGGACCTCCAACGGGATACCGAGAGGGTAGCCGCCGCCTTCCAGGCGCGTAGCGCCCTCGGTACCCGTAGCCTGAAGGACGTGCGCATCGACGTGCTGGAATCCCCCTTCTACCGCAACAAGGCGGCCCACCTGATTGGGCGCGTGGTCCAAGGAGAAGAATGCCAGCCCTTCGTGATCCCCCTCGTCAACAACGAGGCGGGGGCCATCTATGCCGATACCCTGCTCACCCAGCGCGAGCAGGTGGACGCGGTGTTCAGTTTCACCCGCGCCTATTTCATGGTGAAGACCCCGGTCCCGGCGGCCACCGTTGACTTTCTGCAGAGCCTGATGCCCAGTAAGTCACTCGCCGATCTCTACATGAGCATTGGTTTCCAGAAGCAGGCCAAAAACGAGTTCTACCGCGACTTCCTGGATCACCTGGCCAACTCGGATGACCGCTTCCAGATCGCCCCCGGCACCCGGGGCATGGTCATGCTGGTGTTTACGCTGGCATCATTCCCCTATGTATTTAAAGTGATACGCGACCGTTTTCCCCCCCAGAAGGAGGTCACCCGCCAACAGGTGAAGGATCGCTACCAGCAGGTCAAGAATCACGATCTCATGGGCCGGATGGCGGACACCCTGGAATTTTCCGACGTGGCCTTTCCGCGTCACCGTTTCTCTCCCGAACTGTTGCGGGAGATCGAGGTGGAGGTGCCCTCCCTGGTGGAGGAGGCAGACGGTATGCTGGTGTTGCGTCATCTTTATATCGAGCGACGCATGACGCCCCTGGACATCTATCTGGCCAAGGCCAGTCCCGCGGAGCAGCGCGCCATCCTGGATGACTGGGGTCTGGCCCTCAAGCAACTGATGGGCGTTAATATCTTTCCGGGGGATCTCCTCTTCAAGAACTTTGGGGTCACCCGCCTGGACCGGGTGATCTTCTATGATTACGACGAGATTTGTTATCTGGGCGAGTGCAAATTTCGCAAGATACCCCAGGCCCGCACCCTCGATGACGAGATGAGCGCCGAACCCTGGTACACCGTGAATCCCGGGGATGTGTTCCCGGAGGAATTCCCCACCTTTCTCACCAACAGCCAGGCACTTCGCCAAATCCTATTTGACACTCACCCGGAAATTTTCGACTACCGCTATTGGCAACAGCGCCAGAAGGACACCGCCAATGGGGTCTGGGAGGACGTCTTTCCCTATGGCCAGGAACTGCGTTTCGAGCGTCCGGTGGCCCCATCCCCGTCGCCAGGGCTTGATGCCATTTCAGGGAGTTAAGCGAGCCCGGCGCGCCAATGCCGGGCGGGTTCTCGCGGGTCGGATACTCACCCTGTCTTGACCTTGGTTAAGGCTCCAGATTGGCTGGCCCGTCACGATTATGGGTGGTATGGGTAACCGGTTAAGTGAGATGCAAAAACCAAGAAACCAGCATTGGGCGCTTAATGCCTTGTTCGCGACCGGCCTGCTGGCCAGTAGCGCCCAGGCGGCCATGGAACCGGCCGTCGATAGGGTGGATTTGCGTAACGGCAGGGATATCAACGAGGTTTGCGCCGGGTGTCACGGGGAATTCGGGCAGGGCGGCAAGGAGGGCGAATACCCACGACTCGCGGGTCTGCCCGCCGCCTTCATCGCCCACCAGCTTGCCCTGTTCCGGGATCGCAAAAGGACCAACCTGGCCATGGTCGAATCCGTCGATCACCGACAGATGCCCGACCCCGACATCCAGGATGTATCTGCTTATCTCGCGGGCCTCAAAATAGCCAGCAAGCTGCCTCCCGCCGACGAGACGGCCCCGGGCTTCAATGCCTACGAACGGCTGCTCGCCAGCAAGCGCCTGGTCCAGATCCCTCGCGCCGAGGGTGACCCCGAGGCCGGAAAAAAACTCTACCGCCGCGAATGTGCCTCTTGTCACGGTGAGCAGGGTCAGGGTGATCCCCGCGATGCGGTGCCCTTCCTCGCGGGCCAATACATTAACTACCTCTCGCGCCAGATCGACAAATACCTCGACAAGGGGCGCCTCCACGACCCCTCGGAACCCGATGCCGAGGAACTGCTCGCGGCCTTCAAGGCCGAGGAACTCCGGGATATCTTCGCCTATCTGTCCACCCTGGACGACTAGGGACGTCCCTGCCCCGGGCGCGAATCAGGGCAGATCACTGCGCTTGAAAAGGACATAGCCAAGCCAAGCGCTCAGGGTACCGAGCAGAGTCGGGTAGAGGAGGGCGAAAGCGATGTAACCAGCCTGGCCGAAGGCGTCGAGGATGACGTAGGCGGAGGGGCCGAGCATGACCAATTGTGGGTCGAGGAGGAGCATGGCGGCGGTGCGGAAGACCTGGAGGGGGTTGACCAGGGCAATGGCGACGGCGGTCTCGGGGGGGAGATGGCCGCGGATCATGACGCCCAGCAGGATGAGGTCGAGGAAGAGCAGCAGGGTGAGCCAGAGGACGAAGGCGGAGGCCTGGGCGACATCGGCGGAGCGGGTGAGGGTCGAGAGCAGCATCGCCAGGCCCAGGAAGCACCAGGCCAGGGCCATGAGTAAGCCGGTGTAATAGATGAACAAGGCCCAGGGGACCTCGGCGCCCTTGGTCGCCCCCCAGGCGATGGCCGCGACCATGGCCAGGAAGACCGGCAGGAAGACCACCAGGAAGCGCCCGACGAGCTTGCCCCAGAACCAGGCGGCGAGGCCGATGGGCAGCGACAGCAGGTATTCGTAAATGCCCGCCTCGCGGTCGCCCGCCACCGAGCGCACCGTGGTGATGAGGACGAAGACCGGCAGGATGGCCATGGCGAGCTGAATGTAGGTCACCATGAGCCGCGATAGGCCGGTAAAGCCCATGACGCGCGACTCGGTGAGGCCGAAGACGAATAGCAGGGCCACCAGGCCGCCAAAGATAAAGCTATAGACCAGGAACCACTTGGCGCGCAGGGATTCCAGGATGTCCGTTTGGGCGGTGAGCCAGAAATTTTTCATTCGGTGAGGTGTAGGTGCCTGTGTCCGGTCGCGGCTTGGGGATTGAAGACGGGGGCGTTGAAGCGTGCCTCCACTTCAAGGATGTGGCTCTTGGCCGCGGCATAGTCGATGGCGCCCGGCATGGGCTCCGTTTGCGCCCCCAGGCCGTACTGCATGGGCGTCTCCTTGCCCTTGAGGTAATAGGCGGTTCGGGCATCGATCCAGGCCCCATTACGCCAGTCGTTAACCCAGATCTCGGTGCGGGGGTCCCCCCGCCAGGGCTGTTTATCCAGCCAGATGACGGCGCAGCCAATGTCATCGAAGAAATGCAGGCTAGATTTGACCTCCGCCTCGAAGGCGCGAATCTGGGCGGAATAGTTCCGGGCCGACAGCACCATGCGGCAGCGCTCGCAGGCGATTCGATCCCACTTCACGGCGACGGGACCGGTGCCGCTATCGCCGCAACCCGTGAGCCCCGGCAGGCCGCCGAGCAACAACAAAAGGGCCAGGAGGGCCGAAGGCAGCGGACGATCAGACATGGGACATCTCCATCACCGGAATTTCCCCAAGATCGTACCTGATCCGCATTTTAAGTCTCATCACTTATTTCATCGAGGCCGAGCGTGGCGATGAGGGCGGCGTAGCGGGATATCATGCCTAGAAACCGCAGCCGGTCGGCGCCCGGCACCTGCCCTTGCCAGCTCAGCCCCGCGTCCAGGGCGGTGAAGCCCCAGGGACCGATGGCGCGGGTAAAGGCCTCGTCGGCGCGGGTCAGGGTCAGGCGGCAGGCGAGGTGGCTAGAGAGGTCCACCAGGTCCGCGACCCGGTCGTCCAGCACGACCTGGCCCTGATCCAGTTCGACGACCCGGTTGACCAGGGCCGCCACCTCGTCCAGGCGGTGGCTGGAGATGATCATGGCGGCGCTGTTCTGACGCTGGGCGAGGAGGTCGAAAAAGCTCCGTCGCGCCTGGGGGTCCAGATTGGCCGCCGGTTCGTCGAGGATCAGGACCTCCGCGTCCCGGCCCAGGGCGATGCTGATCAGGAGCTTCTGCTTCTGGCCGCCGGAGAGCTTGACGAAGGGGTGACGGCGGAAGCGCGCTACATCCAACCCCAGATGGCCGGCCATCTCCGTCATCCGCGCCGGGTTGGCACCACAGACCCCGGCGGCGAAGGACAGGAGCTGGCCTACTGGCATGCGCAGGGGTGGCGGCAGTTGCGGCACGAAGCCAATCTTGACCAAGACCTCTTCACGGTGTTCGCGCGGGTTCAGGCCATCCAGGGTGACCAGGCCCTGGCAATGATATTCCCCCAGCAGGCAGCGGATGAGAGTGGTCTTGCCGGCGCCATTGGAGCCAATGAGGGCCACTCGGTGCCCGCGTTCGATCTCCAGGTCGATGCCCCGGAGGACCGCCTGGCGGCGGAAGCGCTTGATGACCTTTTCGAAAATAATCATGCCGGTTACAACACCTTGTCCAGGCCCTTGACCGTGAAGCTCAAGGAACTGGTCGGGCAGATGTCCACGCACAGACCGCAGCGGGTGCAGTCGGCGCCAATGTCGGTGGTGACGTCCCGCGCCCGGCCGCGGATGGTCACGTCGAGGACATGGGGGACCAGACAAATGGCCCGGCAGTCACCTTCGTGATGGCAGTCCTGGACCCGATACTGGACCCGTACCGGAGACAGCACGCCCACCAGGCCGTAAGTCACGCCGATGGGGCAGACATAGCGGCACCAGGCACGGCGGGATACGAAGACCTCGAAGGCCAGCAGGGCCAGCACCCAGACCAAGGCCAGGCCAGGGCCATAGATGAGGGCGCGGCTGAGGATGCCGGTGGGGGATAGGGTCTCGAATAGGGTGTAGCCACTGGCCAGGGTTAGGAGAATGAAGAAGACATAGAAGATGGTCCGGCCGCCCCGGTGGAACTTGATGTCCCGCGCCCATTTGCGCTTGGCCAGCCAGAGGTGGAGCTTTTCCGCCCACTCGGCCAGCAGATGGTAGGGGCAGGCCCAGGAGCAGAAGGTGCGCCCCCCCAGGAGTATCCAGAGGATGAAAACGGTCACCGTGCCGATGACCAGATTCAAGACGACATGCTGGTAGGCGAGCATCACCAGGAGGGCCGAGTTCAGGTCCGCCATGTGAAAGCCGACAAAGCGCGAGGCGGTCAGTGCCCCCTCCAGGAGCTGGACGTCAAAATAATAGGAGGCGACAAAGAGCAGGTTGATGGTAATGAGGGTTGCCCAACGGCGGTTGCGCCACTTGTGGCGATCCGCGGCCTGGGCGCGCCCGGCCTCTACCGCATAAAGCATTTCCCGGGTCAACTTGTCGCGGCGCTTCTCCGCCATGAGGGTAACCACCTCTTGCCGGCGGTCCTCCGGTCCGGGCTTGGACGGGTCCAGGCCAATCAACTGACGGAGGGATTCGATCATGTAGTTCATGGTGGCTTCAACCAACCTGGGCCGCGTCCGCGATGCGGTCGATATCGATGACAATGGCGGCGGGGTCCACGGGACAGATCATCTCGCAGACGCCACAGCCGACGCAGCCATCCAGAACAACGGGCAGGGCGCCGCCCCTGGCTCGGGCCTCCAGGCGGATGGCCGGTCGCGGCGGACACTGATTGGCATCCCCGGAGGGTGGCGCGCCCGCGGCGCACTGGGCGAGGCGGATCTCGATGGGGCATTGGCGCAGACAGAGATCGCAGAGGTCCAGATCGTAGGGGTGATCCGCCACGGGGATGGGCAGCCAGCGATTCACGGCCTCATAACGCAGCAGGCCGGAAAAATCGGCCCCTCGGGCCTGACCTTTGAAGCCCAGGCCCCGAACCGCCAGGCAGGACTCGGGCCGTGCCAGCCGGGCCAGACCCATGCGCGCCTGGCCCGGGTAGTTGATGTCATGGGTGAGGGCGCCGGTGGGGCAAGCCAGGACGCACTGCAGGCCGTCGCAGGAGAAGTCGCAGGCCTGGTCGCGGGCCTGGATGAAAGGGGTGCCGACCCCGACCCCATCGCCGAGATCAGCGAGATGGATGGCCTCGACGGGACAGACCTGGACGCACTGACCACACTTGATGCAGGCGGCGAGAAATTCCTGCTCCTGGAGCCGATCCTTGATGGCCCCCGGCGGCCGCAACCGGGCATTGGCCTGACCCGCCAGGGGCAGCAGGCCCGCCAGGGTGGCGCCCAGCACCCCGACCCCCAGGATCGAGGTGCGAATGAATTCCCGACGGTTCTGTTCGCGGCGCTTGGGGCTGAGGGCCGGGCGAGGCGGGGTGGCTTTCTTCTGCTCTGGTGACATGGTGTTACATCTCGGGGAATCAGTCGCGGCCGAGGGACTGGCGCAGGGCCTGGTAGGCATCAAAACCGCCGCCGGCGGGGGTGGCGGCGTCCGGGGCTGATCCGGCGGTAGCGGGGGTGGCCCCCGCCTCTTTATCTCCCTCGTCCGGGTATTCCTCGTCCTCGACGATGCCAACGGATTGTGCCGGATGCCGCGCCAGACTGGCCAGGATATCGATCACGGTATCCACCGAGCGCACGGGTTTTTCATCCCGGGCCAGTCGTTTGGGTTCGCTCAAGGGGGCGAGACGTTCCAGGAAATCGATGACCTCCAGCATGGGCGACCCCTTGAAGAACTGGGCCGGCGGCAAGTCCATCCAGAGGCGGTCGGCATAGGTATATTGCTCATAGGGGGTGTCGCCGATGCCGTCGCCATCGCGGTCGAAGCCCTCGTAGTCGTCCCAGTAGTTGCCTTCCCAGGTGTTGAAAGTAGCGCCCTTGCCCGCCCCCCCATCGAGCACGACTTGGGTGATGTTGCCCTCGAAGCGGTTGCCGATGAAGACGTTGCCGTCCCGGCCGGGCAGCCAGCGGACGGCTACCCCATTGAAGGCGATAAGGTTATTGGTGAAGCGGTTGGTGGTACCAGGCTGATAGGGCGAGAGGTCGAGGTAGATGCCGGTGGCGCAGGAGAACACCTTGTTGCCGCTGACTTCCACGTCGGAGGTATCTTTAAAGCCGATGCCGACGCCGGTGGGCCCCGAGGCGTTGATGATGGTATTGTTGCGCAGGATCATGCCATCGCTATACATGATGAATATGCCTACGCTATTGTTTTCATAGTGATTATCCTCGACACGGTTGACGTGGGAATACATGAAATGGAGGGAATAGCGACCCCCGCGGGCGTCATTGCGGGCGATGAGATTGTCCTGGGAATACCAGACCACGGTGTCGCGGGAGTCGCGAATGATGTTATCCGTGGCCTGATTTTTATAGCTGTACCAGAAGCGAATGGCATCACCGCGGACGCCCAGATCCACGGGCTTGGATGAAATACGGTTGCGGCGGACGATATTGTTGTTGGACTGCTGGAGATCGATGCCGAAGAGGCAGTTGTCGATCACATTGTCCTTGATGACGTTGAAGTTGCCGCGCACCTGAATACCGCTATCGATATCGTTGTGAGAATCACCCGAGTTGGTCAGGCGCAGGTTCCGGATCGTGGCCCCGTCGGTCTTGAGGAGGATGAGGGTCCCCTTGCCGCCCCCATCGATGACCACCTGGTCGCGGCCATCGAGGGTCAGGGCCTTATCGATGACTAGGGGGCCGGCATAGGTGCCCGGTTCGGGTGTCAGCACGTCTCCGGGCTTGGCCTGGTCAATCAGGGCCTGCAACGAGACCAGGCCGGTCTGGGACTGGGTCTGGTGTTGCGACTGGGCCGGGAAGAAGACCAGAGGCATCGCCATACCCGCCAGCAGGATCCAGAGGAGGGGTGGCCTGAGGACGGGGCGGACGGCGAGTGCCGCCAGGAACCACCCGCCCGGAGGCGCGGGCGACACCCGGCCGCGGTCCTGGCGGCTCACTGGGCCTCCCGCATCCCCTTGCGTTTCACCAAGGCGAGGACCGCGAGCACCGCCGATAACAGCACCATGAGTCCAAAGCCGAGGGCGGGGTAGGAATGGGTCGCGAACTGGGCCACCTTGCCGTCGCCAAAGACGGTGGGCATAAAGGGCTTGACGGTGAAGGCCCCCATATCGTTCAGGGTATGGCCATACCACCAGAGCCAGGCCGCGTAATCGATGAGGAAGAAGAGCGGCAGGGCCAGGGGGGCCAGGATCAGGAACCAATAGAGGAGGCCGGAACTCTTCCGGGCGCCCCAGAGGAGCAGGAGCATGGCGCCCACCATGACCCCATAGAAGGCGTGGGTGGCCACCGCCATGCCCTTGACCATGGGACTGATCAGGGCCGGGTCGTTGAAATAACGCCCGAGGCTGGTCTGATAGTGCCAGAGCAGGGTCTGGATACCGCTGCCGGTCCACTCCTGGCGCTCCGCAGGGTAAAGGCGCTCCAGAATGACGCCCGCGCCTTCGTTATGGATTGCCAGCCTCCACTCCTGGCGCTCCGCGGTGGACAGGCGCTCCTGGGTCTTTTCGAAGCGGGATTCCAGGCTGTCGATCAGATTTTCCTTGTCGGCGGCAGGCTTATTACCCGCGTTCCGGGGCGGGGGGCTGGCGGCCGGAGACTCGGCGAGTTCCGCCTTGAGCCGCGCCAGCAGGGC